>NZ_JADBUB010000099.1:0-17390 GCF_020245865.1 Microcystis sp. M169S2 | reverse complement strand
TCTTCTCGACTTTGTGTGATAAGTTTAACTTATATAGTAGCGATCAATCTTTGTGTCCTTTGTGTCTCTGTGCGTTCCACTCACTCGCCTGCAAGACTGTATCTTAGAATACATTTTACCCACCAAACCTGGGAGAGCCAAAGAAATGAGAGGTGAACTATGATTGGATGGTTAGTGATTAAAGCAAAGCGTCTATTGTTACTTTTACCTTTACCTTTTACCTTTTTACTTTTGCCATGAAAGATATACGGGAGAGGGCGTTTGAGTTTGCAGTGCGGATTGTGAAAGTCTGTCAGTTTTTGGATGAACAGCCAGGAGTAGGTAGGACATTAGGTAAACAACTGATTCGCTCTGGAACTTCGATTGGTGCCAATTTAGAAGAGGCAAAAGCAGGGCAAAGTAGAGCAGATTTTATTAGTAAGAATGCGATCGCCCTCAAAGAAGCCCGTGAAACCAACTACTGGCTTAAACTACTAAGTGCTGCTGACATCCTCCCATAAAGTCGGATTCAATCGCTCCAGTCCGAAGCAGAAGAAATCATGAAAATCATTGGAGCCATTGTTAGATCAAGTAAAAAGTAAAAAGTAAAAAGGCAAAAGTATGAAGGGAGTTGGAGCGATGATCAGAGGACAGCAAAAAATAGGGCAATTCCAAACCTTTGCCTTTTTACTTTTACCTTTTGCCTTCCCAAGGATGTGGAGATTGACGAAAGCGATGAAGAAACCCCCAGCATTATCCTGGACTTTGACTCTAACCGAAATGTTGTTGGCATCGAAATTCTTCAGGCTTCCAAACGGATTGATAACCCGCAAACCATTGAGTATATGATTGCTCAAGCGGCGATGGCCTCCTGATATGATTTACCAAACTGATGCAATCAAAGAAGGAGAAACCCTATGGCGCAAGTAAAAATCTACTACGAACCTGAAATGCAACTGCTCACTGTTTTCTGGCAACCGCCCCGAAAAAATCAAATTGCCACAGAACTTGGGGATGGCGTGATATTAATCAAAGATGAAACAACAGGTGAACCGATTGGCATGGAACTTTTATCCTATCGTCCTAGCGATAACCGTTTTAATGCTGTCAGCGTTGAGATGGGTCGATTAGCGGGTATTTCTTGACTGATGAAAGTCCGTGATGTACTCAAACGATTAGAAACCGATGGTTGGTATCAAATCCGAATGCGCGGTAGCCATCGAATTCTTGCCCATGAAACAAAGTCAGGGATCGTGGTTGTTCCTGGCAAACCCGGAGACGACATACCCAAAGGAACATTAGCATCGATTTGGAAACAAGCTCAATTGGAGGATCGACCATGAAAGAGTATGCAGTCATTTACGAACAAGGTGAAACAAACTGGGGAGCAATCGTTCCCGACTTGCCTGGTTGCGTGAGTATTGGAGATACCTTTGAAGAAGTTCAGGAAAATATTAAAGAAGCGATTGAACTTTACCTTGAGGTTTTGCAAGAACGCGGGGAAACCATTCCAGAACCAATAACTAAAGTTGGATTGGTTGGAGTTGCTGCATAAACTGATGAACTTTGCTATCGTTCACGAAGCGTTGCCTCTGGCAAATCGCATCCTCATCCAACACCATGGCTTCACCGAGGAAGAACTCGACTTCATCAACTACGACATCAAATACCGCATGGGGCGCGATAGCGAAAGTTAAAAGTAAAAAGGCAAAAGTAAAAAGTGAAGAGAAAAGAAAGAAATGAGAGGTGAACTATGATTGGATGGTTAGTGATTAAGGCAAAGCATCTATTGTTACCTAAAATGTCGGATGAATGCCCCCGCTACATTTTTCGACAAGATACTCACCTTTGCGGGGGATGAAATCCGACCAGAATATTAGCAACGGAGCATCGATTTAATTCTACCATTTGTGAGTAAACTGTGTTATACTAAGTCCGTTGAGTATGGGATACTTTTGACACTCCCGCCGTCAAGCTGATGCTGTGACGGGGGATTCTTGATTCACCCCAAACCCGCTTTTTGGTACAAGTACCAACGAGTCTTACAGTTTCTCCCCAAGCTTGAAATTCCCACTGTCCATCAGTATTTGTTGACAGTATTCTCATATCATTAAGAGTGTCGAAATAATAGTAAAATTTTGTGACAAAGTGCAGTCAGATCTAAGAATCTTTGCTAGAATCCTAGAGTGATTCTGTGATCAGTCTCCTTAAAGGAGATTGTTTGCAGTAAACTAATCTGGCTAACAGGCTTTTGGGGGTGATATAGGGAAAGTTAACCCATATCGTTACTCTGGAGAGTGTTATATAGAAAGTTGACCTATAATATGTAGTTAGACCGCTCAAATTCTCGATTGAGACCTTATTTGGTGCTATCTGAGGGGTATTCCTTAATTGATAAAATCGAAGAAAAGCTGTTGGGCTTGAATAATGGAAATTGTAGTTTCATTACTGCTGGGCATAATTATTGGTAGTGCGGTCACGTATTACGTTTTGCAGAAAATAAACCTGAGAAAAACCGTTAGAGAATATGAAACTCAAATTCAAGTTTTAAAAGAACAGCATCAGCAAGCCCTTAAAGATGCCAGGAATAGAAGCTTAGATGGAAGTCGCGCTGTTATAAAGGGGAAAATAGCAGAGCAGTTAGCACCAGTTCTTCCAAATTTTAAGTATTTGCCGTCAGATGCTAGATTTATAGGCGATCCGATCGATTACGTTGTTTTTAATGGTTATACAGATATCAAAGATAACGGTGGTAACGAGAACAATCTAGAAGTTGTAATTTTAGATGTTAAAACAGGGCAAGCAAATCTATCCCAGTTGCAACAGGCTATTGCGAAAGCAATCAATGCGGGGCGAGTACGCTTTGAGGTGGTTCGACCTGAAACTTCCAAGCAAGAAGGTGCTAGAGCTTACGATAAGTCATCAGAAGAAGCTTTGCCTAAAAAGTCTTACAGCATTAAGGACATTCAGAAAACGCACCCGCGTGCTTATGAGCCTTGGACTAAAGCTGAAGATGAGCGGCTAAGGCAACGTTACAAACAAGGTATAGTGATCAACGATTTAGCTAGGGAGTTTCAAAGAAAGCCAGGAGGTATTCGTTCTCGGTTGAAGAAATTAGGGTTGCTGCAATAAACCGCGCTGAAGGCACTGGGTAGCAGTACGCCATCGCTGTAGCAACGTGGAGGCTAGAATATATTAAGCCCTATACGTTAGATGTTGTCTATGACTGAACGACTTGAGCAGGCGATCGCCCAATTACAAACCTTGTCAACCGATCAACAGGACGCGATCGCAACCCTAATTTTGGCAGAACTCGAAGAAGAAAAGCGATGGAATGACTCCTTTACCCGCTCACCAAACTTGCTGGCTAAACTAGCAGCCGAAGCAATGGCAGAACATCGATTGGGCAAGACTCAAGAATTAGACCCAGAAACGTTGTGAAGTCTTGTACCACTGCTCGTTTTCGGGAGATGTTTGCAGATCTTCCAAAACCGATTCAAGAGCAGACCCGTAAAGCGTATCGGCAATTCAAAGAAGACCCAAGCTATCCCAGCTTGCGATTCAAGAAAGTCCATCCACAGCTGCCCATCTATTCTGCACGCATCAATAGGGATTATCGTGCTGTCGGTCAATTAGAGGATGATACGGTGATTTGGTTCTGGGTTGGTTCCCATGCAGAGTACAATATGCTGCTGGATCAATTGTAGTGCGATGCCGCTCTGGTGGGTTGAGTTGGGGAATGTTAGGGAAGATTCCCATTGTCGTTAGAAGCGGGTAACGCGACTCGAACGCGCGACATTCACCTTGGGAAGGTGACGTTCTACCACTGAACTATACCCGCAAAACCATCCCTAATCATAGCATTGACTCCCCGACAAGAGCAACTGCTCTAGGCTGTTTTTCATCATCGCGCCGGTTTGTCCAGAAACGCTAAATAGACTCGCCAGCGGATGATCAAAAATATTCACCGTTCAACTTCTTCATCCTCAAAGAGTCAAGGAGCTAGAGATTGTTTTAAATGCCATTTGTCGATAATATAGCGTTTCCTAATCTAGTGAGGTACACCTATTTTTCTTCCCTTTTGCCTTTTGCCTAAAACCCATAACTTTTGTACCTCAGCAGACTGAAAAACGCTATATCACCTGGTAATTTTGAGAGGTTGGCAAGGTTTCTTTTAAAATGCCTCTGAGCTTGGACAGGAATTTACGGGGTATTTTCTGAAAAAGAATCACTATAATTAAATAAAAATGGTACGCTATTTTTTCCCGATCCATCCATAACTAAAACCCGGGGCATTTGCGCCCCACCTTCGCGCCAAGCTTCGATCGCTTCTTTCTGTAAAACTAATCCTCCCCCCTGTTCTTTTAAAGTTTCTGCTAATAGTCTTTGTGCCTCAGCTTTCCCTTTAGCGCGATTAACTTCTGCTTGGGCCTGTTGTTCCGCTTCTTGGGTGATATAAACGGCTCTTTGGGCCCGTTGTTCTGCGATTTGTTTATCTTCGACAGCCCGGGCAAATTCCGGAGAAAAATTCAAATCTACCACACTGGTATCTAAAACTAGAATACCATACTTTTCTAACCGAGTCGATAGGGCATTATCAAAGTCTTCTTTTAACTCACTGCGTCGAGTAATTGCCTCCTCTACGGTTCTTTTAGCGGCGGCAATTTTAAAGGATTCTTGAGTTTGAGGGGCGATAATTTTAGCGACAATATTTTGTAAAGTTCCTTGGGTTCTTCTAATGGCCACTACCTGCGTCGGATCGAGACGAAAATTAATCGCAAAACTAGCGGATAAATCCTGTAAATCTTTAGTGGAACTTTGGGCGGGAACTTCAAATTTTTGCACCGTAACATCGTAAATATCGACACTAGAAACAAAGGGCGGTTTAAAGTGCAATCCCTCCAATAAAACCCCGTCCTTAGCTTTTCCTAAAACACTTAAAACCCCCGCTTGTCCGGGAGTGATAATCACATAGGCATTAAAGGCCGCTAAAATGACAATAGTGACCAATAATCCCCCGATCAGGGAAAGTAAATTAATAGCATCTTTTTGGTTCATAGTTTATACTCCTTGACGAGGGACTAAAGCGAGAATTTTTACTGCGATCGCTTGATTCACAGGCATCACTGACAGACGATTTCCTGTCCTTACTAATAATAATTCATCGGCGGTAAAATTTTGTTTTAAAATTCCTAGGGGCAGCAGTTGGGGAAAAAGGCGCTCGAATTCAACTTTAACCGTCCACCAGCGTGGGGAATCTGGAGAGGATTTGGGATCATAGTAGGGACTATCGCGATCGAATTGTGTGGGATCGATCATATCGGTTTCCACTACGCGCATCAAGCCGACAATCGCCGGCGGGGTGGTATTAGAATGGTAAAAAAAGGCTAAATCTCCCCGCTTCATCTGACGGAGAAAATTGCGGGCCTGATAATTTCGCACTCCCTCCCAAATAGTTTGACCGTCTTTTTTTAAATCCCCGATACTATAGACATGGGGTTCCGATTTCATTAACCAATAATTTAAATTCATCATTTATACTTGTTATTAATTCAAATAAGCTCAAAAAAATTTTTAGCCGTTCCTGTCAGCCTTGTTGCCATAGGATTAAATATAATTCACTTTAGCTGCTTTTGTAGTTCTATTCAAACAATTATTGGGAAGAATGTATCTAAAAATACTTTTGTTAGCAGCAATTTTTAAGGACTATGAGCCTTCAAGTCTAGCTATTCTTGGCAACCGTCAGTTTTTCCCTATAGGTAAAAATAATTTATTCTCGATTATTAAATCGATCAATGTAAAATAGGATACATTGCTCTAAAAATCTCTAGCCAATCCATAGATTATCGGTGTTCCAAGCCACTCGCCGCCGTTTAGCCTTATGGTACACTGTTGTCACTGCCATACTACTGCTCTTTCTCGCTACGGGAATGTATTTTTATGTGCGGCATACCCTAGTGGATCGCATTGATGATACCCTCAAACACATCATTGAGGTGGTAAATCGTTCCCTCGTGATCGAATCGATTCCCCCGGATCAAGGACGTTATCGCGTCGATCCCCTTGCAAGTTTTCCCAGTCAGGGTAAATCCGTGGAGGACGATCATATAGATTTGGAATGGTTCGATCCCCAAGGTAATCTAGTTTGGTCAACTCTGGCTGAATCCTTAGATATTCCCCTCCATCCCCACCGTCAAGGGGAAACTATTCGCTTATCCGATGATCGTCTGCTGCGACAAATAACCGAAAGGGTGGAAATCGATCATTATGTTTTGGGATATCTGCGGGTAAGTCATCCTTGGTTTGAGGTGACAAAACCGATTAGACAGCTATTATTGGATTTAATCGTCGGAATTTGCCTGATGATTGCCAGTGTCGCTGGGATTGGTTGGTTTTTGTCCGGTTTAGCCATTCAACCAGTAAAAGAGTCCTATCAGAGTTTAAAACAATTTACCGCCGATGCTTCCCATGAATTACGCAATCCGATCGCCACTATTCAAACTAACGTGCAAATGGCGATCGCTTATCCCCAAACTGGCGATCAACGCTTGCAGGTGATCGAGCGTTTAACGGAAAGATTGGGCAATTTAGTCAATGATCTGCTTTTTTTAGCCCGTTCTGATAGTGGCATCGTCCAACCGATCGAGCAAGCTGTACCTTTGGATGCTTTATTGATGGAAGTGGTGGAAGAACAGCGTTTAATCGCCGATAAGCAGGGAATTTGCCTCTCTTTGTCGATTGTGGAACCGAACCAAGAGGATTTTTCCTACAGCGATGAAATGTTTACTATGGAGGGAGATTGGGATCAATTAGCTCGTTTATTCACAAATTTAATTTCTAATGCCCTAAAACACGCTTTTTTGCCCGAATCTGAGCCTAAAAATGTGGCAGTGGAATTGGAAAAAAGTAAACGCGATCGACAATCGGTGTTACTGGTACGCGTCAAAGATAACGGAATCGGTATTCCCGAGGCTGCTTTGTCCCATATTTTCGATCGCTTTTATCGTCTCGATCCCGCACGGCAAAATTCCGCCACTTCTGGGGGAACAGGATTAGGATTAGCGATCGCTTTAGCGATTACCCTCAGTCATCATGGACAAATTAGCGTCGAAAGTCAGATCGATCGAGGAACAATCTTCACCGTCACCCTACCAAAAAGCCATCAACGGGAGAAAAAAACCGAAAAGTCAGAAGCTTAACACCTCTGACTTTTTTTCATACCCCCAAGGGAATTCGAATCCCTGTCGCCTCCGTGAAAGGGAGGTGTCCTAGGCCACTAGACGATGGGGGCGTGGATCTCAGACCTTTTTAAATATAACAATAATCTTTCTGGGAGTCAAGGGTTTTGGCAAAAAATTTTTTTATCCCGCCCTTGCACAATAGGATAGTCTAAATGAAGATGTTATCGCCCAAAATCCATGGCTGCCGATCCCTATAAAAGCCGACTGTTCAACCTGATCAACCGTCGTTTGATCCGTCTGAAAGATAACCTCGGCCGCGTTTCCCGTCGCGGTCAAAATGCGATCGCTCTTGCCCTGCAAATAGCCATCTATCCCGTCTATTTACTGATACAATCGCTGCGGGTGACGGCTAATCAATTGGGGAACAGTCTCCAGAAACAATTATCACCCCCCGGCAAAGAGGGTACTGATGCGATCGCGGAATTTCTCCAGAGCTTATCCGACCAAGAAACGGCATTTATTGGCATAGCAGCCGATCTAGAGGATCAAGCTTTAGTTTTCGTCACTAACGATCACCAGACTGTTAAAATCACCGATAATCAAACCCAAAGACAAATAGAAAAACAAATTAGGACGGCACTGGCTAACTACGCCCTCGAAAAACGGAAAATTAAGCGATTAAATCGTCAATATCCGCCTTTATTACCAAATTTTACCGATAAAAATCCTGTCTTGCCTCCGATCCGTTGGTTTTGGAACCTACTACGCTGGGAACAACAGGGACAAATAGCGATCGCTATTAATCTATTCCAAGAATCCCATCTCGTCAAAACCCCGACACCACTCTCCTTACCACTGCCTAATTTAAATTCCCAAGCGATTTTAGAAGTCATTGACGAAAAATTAGCGATTTTCGAGGCTAAATTTCTCGCTATCTCCCCCGCAATCCCCAGCAGTTTGAGCCACACCTCTAACCTACCTTCCGATCTCGTTAACCAGTCCCCGAATCTGGAGAAAAATTCCTCCTATCTCTGGCGACTTTATTGGTTAATTTATGCCGCGATCGAGCATTTCTGGGCAAAAGAGAAGAATAATTTAGAATATAGTGCTGATTCCCCCGCTTTATCGGCAAAATATCCCCTAAGTCTTCCTAATTCTCTGCTGATCACCTTCAAGCAACGTCTCCAGGATTGGCTAGAAAAACAAACCCAAGCGGATCCCTTCACGATCGGCAAACTCATCCAAGCGGCGATCGATCACTTTTTTTCCTCTCGCCAATCCCTGACATTTTCCGCCGTCAGCGAGCAACCTTGGCTAGAATCAGCCGATATATTGGCTATTTCTCCCCAAGACTCCGAAAAACCCCGCCTTAACCCCGCTAATTCCCTTCCCCACTCCCCAGTCACCCCGTCCCAGCCTCGCATCACAGAAAAAGCTTTTAGTCAAGAAAAACAAGATAAATCTTTACAAAAAATCCCTACAGCCGCCGCTGAAATTACTCCTGGAGAATCCCCCCCTGCCACCCAATTAGATCCCCGCTATGCTAAGGAGATAATTCAACCAATTAACGAAGAATGGTTAGAAACCGAATCAACCCCCGTCGGCTACGTTAAACACCCCTTAGAACGGATTTTAGAGGGATTAGATGCGATTATTTTATGGGTAGAGGAATTAGTTATTAAAATTT
Organism: Microcystis sp. M169S2; assembly: GCF_020245865.1. Classification (NCBI taxonomy): domain Bacteria; kingdom Bacillati; phylum Cyanobacteriota; class Cyanophyceae; order Chroococcales; family Microcystaceae; genus Microcystis; species Microcystis sp. M169S2. Next base: position 8,543 of record NZ_JADBUB010000099.1, on the reverse strand, counting down.
GGCGTTGGTTGCGGTACGATCGACGCATTTCTAAATTACTCAAACGCAAACGTTAAATCGATCGGTTTTGGGTATAGTTGATCGGGTAGTCTTTCTGTGGTGAGAAAATCGAGACTATCTTTAGGGACTTACCTCTATCAATCTTAGGCGTTGCACTTCGCTTTTGAATGAGCATTGACTGATCAGCAGTTAAGGTCATGGTCATAATCTGAAATTACCGAAATTTATCGACAAAAATAAGCTAAACTAACGGCAAAGATAATAGGTTTTAATTTTTTCCTTGGGATTACTTATGGACGGTATTTGTACCTTAGCCAATGATCGCATTTACGATCAATTAATCGCTCTACTCAATAGCATCGAGGTAAATGGGGGAAAAGATCTTCCTGTTTGTGTCTATCCTTACGATGACAACATCGAACGGATCAGAGCGGAAATTGCTCAACGTCCTAACGTACAGTTATTTGATAATCGAGACGTGATCGATCTCTGGGATAATTTCGCTAAATCTGCTTGGGAACCCCATCCTACCGCTAAAGAACGCTGGTTAAAGGCTGGTAGCAAAGGTTATCATCGTTTTGGTACCCATCGTCGTTATTGTGCCTTTGATGGGCCATTCGATCGCTTTATCTACATGGATGGTGATACCCTCTTGATGAGTCCCTTAGATCAGGTTTTTGCACAGTTAGATAATTATGATTGTGTGGTTTACGATTTTCAGCACAAAGATATCACCCACGTTTATGAAGTTACTTCCCCAAAATTATTAGAAATCTTTTCCCAAGAACGTCTTAACCAAGAAATTTTCTGTTCGGGTTTTTATGGCTCAAAAAAAGGTTTATTTGACGAGGAACGCCGCAATTGGCTAATCGAACAATTGCGAGCAGGAGAAGCAGAAATAGTTTATCCTATGGCAGTAGATCAACCTCTGTTAAATTATATGATGATGCGCTCAAATTGTGCTATCTCGAATCTAGCTCTTCAATTGCCTAAAGAAGAACGCACCGGCTGCTGTGTCACCTCTCCCCATTTTCAGGCTTTAGATAATATTCTTTACGATAAGGGCAAACGGTTGACATACCTTCACTACATTGGTTTATCTTCCTCTCTGTTTACTCGACTTTGTAGCGGTGAAAATCTCGATTTTCCCTATCGAGATATTTTCTTACACTATCGTTATCTCTACGAACCTAGTCAACGTCCCATATTTACCGATAGTCCCAAACCCTATCAAACACCGAACCCAACTTTTTGGCAAAAAGTAACCAGAAAACTCGGCTTAGGAAAATAATAATTAGGAGTGAATAATCAGTTTTCAGGTTATTAAAGACTGATTATTTATTGCCCCTTTTGCCTATTGCCTATTGCCTATTGCCTGTCCTGATATGTAGCTTATACTCAATGGATTTAGTACCAGTTATCTTAAGGGTGAGTTAGGAAGTCTCTGGTTTTAGGGAACGGGAAACATTAGCCAGTCGTCTGGGGATGATAGCAAATTAGGTTACACTTCATCTGTAGAAGAAACGCTGTAACCTAATTCCGATGATGGCTGTACTTTCTGACCTATTTTCGGTTCCGTCCCTGCCAACAATCTTTTAATATTACCCTGATGACGAACAATCACATAGATTCCCCCCATCAAACTAAATAAAATATAGGGGAGAGGTTGACCCAAAATAACCATTAAAATATTCACCACCAGCGCCCCGATAATCGAACCTAAAGAAACAATCCGGAAAAGTGCGAGAATAACTAAAAAACTCGCCAAAGTTCCGCAAGCCACTAGGGGATTCATCACTAATAAAACCCCTAAACTGGTGGCGACGGATTTACCACCACTAAAATTCAAGAAAATCGATTTACTATGACCAATGATTGCCCCCAATGCTGCCCCGATAATTAACCAGTAATACCAACTTTCTGGGAGAGGATTGACATCAATAAAATATAGCCCGCGTACCAGGGCCACCGCCGCCATTCCTTTTAACATATCAATTAATAACACCGTCGCCCCGGCAGATTTTCCCAGAGTTCTTAGCACATTGGTAGCCCCGGTGGAACCGGAACCATAGTCACGAATATCGATACCTTTGCTGTATTTACCGATTAAATAACCCGTGGGAATTGAACCGAGCAGATAGGATAAAAGTAAGATAGTAACACTGATAAGAATCGGAATAAGCATAAATTAAGCTGTTCGTAATTTAAATTGCTTGTTGAGACGAGGCAAGAGGGAAAAGGCAAAAGGCAACAGTAAAGGGATTGGGGGAGGTTCGGCTAATCTAAGAATAAGCGGGTTAAATGCGTCTTAGCTTAAACCCAATTTTTAGCAAGAGCGAGCGCCGTTATCAGTGTATCAGCCCGAAGACAAAAACCACTCACAGGGAACCATAGACGGGAATTGCCGCCCCGCGCAAGTCTTTCGCCCCTTCCCCCGCTAGAAAACAGATCACCTCGGCTAGAGATTGGGGACTTACCCAGTCCTTGGCATTTGCCTCTCCCATCGCTTCCCGGTTGCCCGGAGTATCGATAACACTTGGCAAAACCACGTTAGCAGTAATATTAGTCTGTTTGGTTTCTTCTGCGATCGCTTGAGTTAAAGCCACTACCGCCGCTTTCGAGGCACAATAGGCGGCCAAATTTGCCCCCGGTTGTACGGCACCACGAGAACCGATAGTGACGATACGACCATAATTATGAAGTTTCATCGAGCGTAAACAGTGTTTACACAGTAAAAAAGTGCTATGGAGGTTTAAATCGAACATTTTTAGCCAATCTTCATAGCTAAACTCCTCCGTCGCCCCCATGGTAAAACCCCCGACTAGATGAATTAAGACATCGACCCGACCGAGATCATCAATTAATCTAGCCACGGCAGTTTCTTGGGTTAAATCCACCCTGACAAAGCGAATACGCTCAAATTCCGCCGCACTCAGCCGAGATTTCAGACGACCCACCTCCCTTTCCTCCCGATAGGTCATGGTTAGATGACCGCCATGGTCTAAAACCGCCGGAGTGACTCCTAAACCCAGTCCTCCCGTACCGCCGGTCAGCAATACCCGTTTATCTTTCATATTGATTGATATATAATCGATCGCTCCAATTTTGACTCTCCCCCGCTAACCGCTCGCGCGGTGTAGCGGGGGATTCTCGGTTCTTAGGCTTTTAACTAGATCGACCTGGTTTAACCCAGTCGATCCCCGTCAGATCGCCTCCGCAAGCGTTTTCTAACACGGTCAGTCCGACCGCGTTTTTTCCTCGGTTCTCGATTACCTTCGCTGATGCCGTATCTCTCGGTTCAATGTGGCCGCAGGAATTGCATCGGTGAACTCTTTCCGATAACGACTTTTTGCCAGTAATCGCGCCACAATTAGGACACTCCTGTGAAGTTCCGTTTTTATCGACCTTAAGATAATATTTCCCCCGTTTCCAAGCGACAAAGGGTAGTATCTCGTTAATAAAACTACCGACACCCGAATCTAGAGATTGTTTTCTAACGATCCCTCTAGACCAGGAAACGAAGTTAATATCTTCAACGAAAATATTATCAGCAAAATCGCAAAGGTAATGAGCTAACTTGAAATGCCAATCCCTGCGGGTATTAGACACTTTTTCGTGTAATCTTGCTATCTTCTCCTGAAGTTTTAACCAATTGTTCGAGCCTTTGACTTGATGTTTCAAGCGTCTTTGTAGCAATTTAAGCTTACTCTGTACTTTCAACAAAAATCGAGGGGCTTTGATTAAATCTCCCCGTGAAGTAGCGACAAAACTCTCAATCCCCGCGTCGATTCCTAAACAGGTTTTCCCAGTCGTTATATCGGGAACTAATTCCGGAGATTGGAAGGAAACCGAAACGTAAAATCCCGACGCTTTTTGGATAATTCGAGCTTGTTTAGGCTCAAACCCAGACGGGTACTCCCTAGATTTCCTAATCCGAATTTTTCCCAATTGTGGAACATTTAAGTATTCGTCACCTAGAAAGCTTTTTGAGAGCGCAGGAAAAACAAAACTCCGCATCTTTTTCTTAAATCTAGGAAAGCCGAAGCCTTTCGATTTTATCTGGTCAAAAGCTTTATCTAAAGTTTTTAAGACTTGCTGTAAGACTTGAGCGTTAACCGTCTTTAATATCGGATAGATTTTTTTAGCTTCCGTTAGATTTTTGGCTTGAACGAAGTAATTCGGATAGGGTTCATCTGCGGAAATTATATACTCGGAAACTAGCGAACAGCGATCCGCAAGACACTTTCGAGAGTTCAACCAATCCTTCCGTTCTGAGAGCGCGTAATTATAAACGCTCTTACAAACATCAAGAATATGTACAATCTCCCGTTCCTGTTGCCTGTTTACCTTTAGTTTATACTGGTAGGTAAGCGTTATCACTGTCGTTCGCTTCGTGATGTACAATTGAATTGTAACACTTACTGCCTAATATGTCAACCGATTACAATCATGGATTTCGCTCTGTTTATAGACTTACCGCTCACGTCGTATTTGTCATCAAATACCGACCATTGCTATTAACAATGAAATCTTAGCCCGACTTAAAGAAATCTTTGTATCAACGCTGACGAAATGGGAAAGCGTGTTGCTTGATTTCAACGGTGAATCGGATTACGTTCACCGGATTATCGATGACAAACATGACATCGCTTTATCCAAATTAATCGCTAACCTTAAAACAGTTAGTAGTCGCTTAATTAGAAAAGAATTTCCGGATTTGGCGGCCAAGTATTTCGACAATAAACCTTATTTTTGGACGGGAGGTTATTTCGTGGCTAGTTGTGGCGGCGTTACTGTCGAACAACTAAAAAAATACGTCGAGAACCAAAACTCCCCGAAAGTGGAAACCCTACCGCGTTAGTTTCATTCCGGTGGCGATTCATCTCCCGTTAACCGCTACGCGGTTTAACGGGATTCCTCTCGCTCCAATTATAGATGATTTAACCGGGCAATTAGGCAATATTACAGCCTTTCTCGCCGGACTAGGATTCCTTCATCGCTTGTTTTTTCTCCGCCTTCAGGTCGCGACTGCTGGCGGCGGCAATTTCCGCATCCATCAGGGTGCGTCCGGTGGCCGCCAGATAGACATCATCGAGACTAGGACGGGATTGGGCCATGCTAAACACGGGTAATCCCGATTCGGCTAGGGTTTGTTCAATTTTGCTTAAAGGATTGCTATTCGCCGTGACGATGAGATTAAGGGAGTTACCCTGGACGGTATTGACGATCACTTCCTCGACAAAAGGCAGACGAGATAATAACTCTTTCGCTTTTAGAGCCTCTTCCTCTGGGGAAAATTCTCGCACTTTTAGGGTAATGCGATCGCCCCCCAGTTGCTCCTTCAGTTGTGAGGGGGTACCGCGAGCGATGACGATACCATTGTCGATAATTGCCAAGTTATCGGCCAAGGCGTCAATTTCTTCGAGATAATGGCTGGTAATTAATACACTGGTTCCAGCTGCCCGCAATTGTCGCAGAAAATCCCAGACAATCAAACGACTTTCGATATCGAGTCCCACAGTCGGTTCATCCAGCACCAAAACTTCTGGCTGGTGCAGCAATCCCGCCGCTAAATCCAGCCGTTTTTTGATGCCGCCGGAATAGGTCCCCGTTTTTTTGTCGGCGTATTCCTCTAATCCTAAAAGATTTATTAATTCTTTGATGCGCTCTCTTGACTTTTGAGCGGGAATGTGATACAAGGCCGCTTGTAGTTGCAACAGTTCCCGGCCGGTGAGCATTTTATCGAGGGCGACTTCTTGGGCAACGTAACCCAGGCGTTTACGGGCGGATTTGGGGTTATTTAGGGCATCGACACCCCCCACCTCGATTTTGCCGCCATCGGGTTTAGCAAGGGTACAAAGACAGCGAATTGTGGTGGTTTTCCCCGCACCATTGGGACCGAGTAAACCGAAGATTTCTGCCGCTTTCACGGTAAAGGAGATATCTTTAACCGCTGCTGTCTGACCGTAGGATTTTTTTAAGTTTTTGATCGCCACCGCAAGGGTCATAAGCTGATTTTCGCCCACTTGAGCGAGACAATTTTTTTGTTAACTTTCTCGGTCTATTTTAACCCAGATTCCCCACTGCAAAATCTGGTACAGCTATGTTTATCTTTTCCGATCAAGATAAACTTTGACGGGATTTGGCCTCATCCCCAGAGAACCTGCTGCTGTTCCACCGTTGCCTGTTGGCCCGGGCAACTTATTCCGACAGCATTGTTCACGTTAACTTAAATTAACTTTTTTGGCAAAAGTGAATCGGAACAAGGGTTTTTCGTTAAAGTGATAATGATTATCATTCTAATTAATGAGAGAAATCATGGTTCTACAGGTCTCTAGGGTAGGATTAGTTTGTGCTGGGAAGAAAATCCGCAAAAAAAGCCCTACATCTCCATTTATCGCCGTTAGCTTCATTTTATCGCTTTCTTTCGCCCTGGTAACGGTGGCTAAGGCTGAAGAGCCTGCCATTGGTCAGAGTTTGCCCGAATTTTATATCGGGGTGGATAATCAAATCACCTTAACTCGGGGCATCTATGAGGGATTAGCCAATCCTAACTATAACCGGTTAAGTCTTCTGGTTGCTCACCGAGAGGGAAACCCTCATTTTCACGGTATCGGCACTTACAGTTATTCCGGCCCGTCTGGTAATCCGGTAGTTAATCCCACTAACACCAATAATCGCATTCCTGAGACTTCTACAGGATTGCCTCCTCTCTCCTTAATTGCAGGAAAAGGAATTTTTCAGAATAGTTTTGTTAGTGCTGCCACTGGGGAGGAATATAGCAATCTACTGATGCAATCAGTGGCAACTATTAATAATTCCTCTGACTTGGGAGAACAAGCTCTTTTTAACAGTTCTGGGGGACGGTGGAATCGGTCTTTAGGTAATGCCAACCTATCCTTACAACTGTTAGAGATTAGTGATGGATTAACAGTAGCTAACTCTTTAGGACAGACAATTTTAGCTAATGCTGGCGATATCTATGCGATCGGTACCGGTGATAACTTCTCCTTTTTACCGAAGTTTCTTGCTTCTCGACCGGGAAAATATTCAGCCAGTTTTAAGCTGGTAGATATTAGCCTTTCGTGGGGAGATTCAGGAATTTTTAACCTAGATTTTCAAACAGTTCCCGAACCATCAACTCTGATCGCCTTAATACTGTTCGGGTCAATTTTATTAACTCGATCGAGTAGTAAAAACTAAAACCAATCGGTTTTGGAGAGAGCCAACTTATCTCCAAAACCGCGCTAGATCGAGATCGGCTTTGTTGAAATGGAAAACAGGGATTATTCCCTAAAAAACTAGCAACTTTTTTGACTATAATAACGACAAGATTATCGGTATAGTTTTAAACTATCCTAGGATAAGCCCTATCTTGATCGCAGTATATATTTATGAAATTTAGTGAAATTGCCCAAAAATTAAGCCCTTTAGTCTCTGCTCACAGTTTAACTGCCTATCCCGACAGAAATCCCCAAATTAAAGCCATAACTCCCATCGAAACCGCCCTAGTCGATACCATTAGCTATATCGAAGGGGGAAAATTTGCTTCCTTTGTCGCCAAAACTGACGCTACTGCCCTAATTCTGCCCCTGGATAGCAATTTACAACAACAGGCCGACGAACGCGGCATCGCTTGGTTAGCTAGTGCCAATCCCCGACTTTTATTCGCCCACGCCATCAAATTATTCTATCAACCCTTTCAGCCCCAACCCTACATTCACGCCACCGCCGTGGTGCATCCATCGGCTAAAATCGGCCATAAAGTTGCCATCGGGGCCCATGCTGTGGTGGAAGCGAATGTCATCCTCGGTGATGGGGTGTGCATTCATCCTAACGCCGTTGTTTACCCCGGGGTGCATATTGGTGATCGCACAATTCTCCACGCGAACTGTACCATCCATGAACGGGTACAAATCGGCAATGATTGCGTTATCCACAGTGGCGCTGTTATCGGTGCGGAGGGCTTCGGTTTTGTGCCGGTTCCCGAAGGCTGGTTTAAGATGGAACAATCGGGTATCGTGGTCTTAGAAGATGGCGTAGAAATTGGCTGTAATAGCGCCGTGGATCGTCCGGCAGTGGGAGAAACCCGCATCGGTAGCCAGACTAAGATCGATAATCTCGTCCATATTGCCCATAATTGCCAAATTGGCCAAGCTTGCGCCCTAGCAGGACAGGTGGGCATGGCAGGAGGCGTAAAAGTGGGCAATCGCGTTATTTTAGCAGGACAGGTGGGCATTGCCAATCAAGCAGTGATCGGGGACGGTGCGATCGCAACAGCCCAAGCTGGCATTCACAACGATATCGGGGCAGGAGAAGTGGTTTCTGGCTCTCCTGCTATGCCGCATAAACTATTCCTCAAGGTAGCAGCCGCTTACAAGCGTTTACCCGAAATCTATCAAGCGGTTAAGCAGTTGCAAAAATAGCCCTATTCAGGAGACAGGAGACAGGAGACAGGAGACAGGAGATTATTTTTATTTATTCTCCCTTCTCCCCACACCCCACACCCCACACCCCACACCCCACACCCCACACCCCACACC
>NZ_JADBUB010000098.1:0-18322 GCF_020245865.1 Microcystis sp. M169S2 | reverse complement strand
TACCTATCACAAGGAAGATACAGTGAAGCTGAACCTCTTTTACAACAGTCTTTAGCTATCAGGAAACAACAGTTAGGAGACAACCATCCTGATGTCGCTCAAAGTCTCAACAACCTAGCAGAACTTTACCTATCCCAAGGAAGATACAGTGAAGCTGAACCCCTCTACAAACAAGCCTTAACTATCAGGAAACAACAATTAGGAGACAACCATCCCGATACCGCACAAAGTCTCAACAATTTGGCTGGACTTTACTGGTCTCAAGATGATATTCCTCAAGCAATTAATTATCTCAACCAAGGACTTGCAGTAGAAGAATACAACCTCTCAAAAAACCTGAATATTGGAGATGACAAGCAAAAACAAGATTATATGGCAAAGGTTTTAGGGACGACTAATTCGGTGATTTCCCTCAATCTTCAAGCTGCACCGAATAACCCAGAAGCAACCCGTCTTGCATTGAAAACTATCTTAGAACGCAAAGGACGAATTTTAGATGTTGCAACCAATAGCTTACAAATTCTCCGACAACGTACTGATGACCTCGAAAGTCAACAATTATTAACTCAACTGATTGAAGTTCGGACTCAACTATCTAATCTGACTTTTAAAAAGCCTGATGATATCCCCTCACCAGAAATTTACCGTCAACAACTTAACGAAGTTACCGCAAAAGCAAAAGAAATAGAGGATAAAATCGGTCGTCGTAGTGCCAGATTTAGTAGCCTATCCCAACCCATTACCCTCGAAGGTATTCAAAAGTTAATTCCTGCCAATGCTGCTTTAGTTGAAATAGTCCGCTATCGACCTTTTAATCCTAAAGCGCCTGAAAATAAACGCTATGGCAATCCTCGTTATGCTGTTTATATTCTCTATCCCAATGGTGACATCAAAGCCAAGGATTTAGGGGAAGCTAAACCGATTGACGACAAATTAATTTACTTCCGTGACAATCTTGCAGACGCACAAACTCCTCTCCCTCAACTACAAAAATCAGCGCGTAAACTTGATGAGACATTGATGCAGCCTATCCGTCAATTATTAGGCAATACTAAAACAATTCTGCTTTCTCCTGACGCTGCACTTAATTTAATTCCTTTTGAAGCTTTAGTGGATAAAAATAATCAATACTTAGTGGAAAATTATCATATTACTTACCTCACTTCTGGACGGGATTTACTGCGCCTTAAAGATAAATTTGCTAGTCAACAATCTCCGCTCATTGTAGCTGCTCCTTTCTACAATAAAGCAGGAAAAAAAAGCACTATTACTCGTTCCATGTACCTGTCTGAGTTTACTTTTTCCGGTCTTCCGGGTACAGAGGAAGAAGCTAAAGCGATTAAAAATATCTTACCTCAAGCCACTGTTTTAACTGGTTCTCAAGCCACAGAAAACGCCGTCAAGCAAGTGAAAAAACCGAATATTCTCCACATCGCTACTCATGGTTTTTTTATTAAACCAGAAAGGAATGTTATTGAGAATCCTTTATTGCGTTCTGGGTTAGTTTTAGCAGGAGTTACAATCGGTCAAAGTGCAGGAGATGATGGGGTTCTCACGGCTTTGGAAATTACTGCACTCAATCTAGTGGGAACCAAATTAGTTGTCCTTTCTGCTTGCGATACGGGGAAAGGAGATATTAAAATCGGTCAAGGAGTTTATGGATTGCGCCGCGCTTTAGTTATTGCAGGAAGTGAAAGCCAATTAATTAGCCTTTCGAAAGTATCTGATGATGCAACTAAAGATTTAATGGTGGCCTATTATGGACGCTTACAAAAAGGAGAAGGACGCAGTGAAGCTTTACGGCAAATTCAACTAGGAATGCTCAAGAGTGAAAACTATCAACATCCCTTCTACTGGGCAAGTTTTATTATTTCTGGTGATTGGACTCCGATGGAATTTAGTTCATCCCCATAATAAATCAACATAAAATAGAAAAAATAAGTTAGTATCAATAAAATTAACAGTCAAGAAATAGTTCATAGTTGCGCTTCAGCGCACCGGATTATGACTAAAGTTCAACAACGAACCTAATTAAAGCCAAACCCCAATTGATTCAACCCATGAATAACTTTCTCAAAATCTTTACCCCCATTTCCCTGATATTAATTACGGTAGGATTTCCGGCGGCGACTTTTAGCAACACTGTTGGAGTTAACACGATTTTTCAGGTAAAAGGGAAAGTTACCGTTAAAAAACCACAATGGAAAAAACCCCTTCCCGCTTCTGTCGGACTTACCCTCAGTTTTGATGATGAGTTAGAAGTAGCAGCTAATGCTTCAGTTAAGGTTTATTGTAGTAATCTCAAGCAGTGGATGGTTAAACCGGGAAAGTATATTGTTTCTGGTGGCTGTCCTCGGGGAAATCCTGTGATTTCACTTCCCAATAGTAATAATACAACCCTCCGTCCAACAGGAAATAAAGAGAAAGTTTTAGCAAAATTACCTTATCTAATTACTCCCCGTGAAACGAATATTATTACCAATCGTCCTTCACTGCGGTGGAATGCTGTTCCGGGTGCAACTAATTATACTATCAAAATAGATGGGGTTAATTGGGAAACGCAGACAAATAAAACTGAAATAGTCTATCCCGGTGAACCTCCTCTGGAAGCAGGAAAGCGATATCGAGTAACAATAAAAGCTGATAATGGTGCGTCTTCTAGAAGTGATGCAGTAGTCGGGTTTATAATATTAGATGAACAGACGAAGAAAACGGTTTTAGATGCTGTTAAAGCTGTTCAACAGCAGCAATTATCCCCGGAGGAAGCAGGGTTAGTTTTAGCGCATCTTTATCGAGGTTATGGGTTGTATGGGGATGCGGTTGAGGTATTAGAAGGATTGGTGAAGCAAAATAGTCAGGTTGCTACGGTTTATCAACTGTTAGGGGATACTTACCTTAAGATAGGGTTGCCTCAGTTGGCAAAAAAACCTTATGAAAAAGCGTTAAAACTGGCAACAAATACGGAGAATTTGTCAGTGCAAGCGGAGATACAAGCGGGTTTAGGAATAGCTTATCGTCTCTTGGGGAGTAAGGATGAGGCGATACAGTGGTTGACTAAGGCGAAGGGGACTTATAATCAGTTAGGAGATATTTCGCAGGTTCAGGAATTGGCTAAAACAATTAATGACATTTTAAGGAGGGAGTAAGGATGAAAGTTATAGCACTCCCGTAGGGGCGAAGCATTCGGGCAATAACCTATCGCTGAAACCGTAGATTTCTTATCCGAATGCTTCGCCCCTACAACTTATTTGAAATTACTATAAATTATGGATAATGGCTACTACTTTTGTACGGAGGTAATTACACAATGGATAAAGATAAACTCATAAAATATCGTCAAGCAGTGCAAAATTTGTTAAGTCGCTATGTAGCAGAAGATGTTACCAGTGAAGACGTAGAAGTACAATTAATATTTGATGTGGAACGGGATCATTATCAGTGGATGAATGTAGGATGGGAAGGTTTAAAACGAGTTTACCGCTCGATTGTTCATTTTGATATTCGTGATAATAAGATTTGGCTACAACAAAATTTAACGGAATTGAATCCAGCAGAGGATTTAATTTCAATGGGTGTTAAGAGGGAGGATATTGTTTTGGGACTGCAACCACCCTATAAACGGCCTTATACTAATTATGGTACTTAAAACAAATTCTCCTTATCACAAATACGTCAAAAAATATGGATGAATTATTTAATTAGGAGATAATTATGTTTGTCTGTCATGTATGTGGTGCAAACGATGCCGAAGAAAAATTAGTCGATGAAACTTTTAGAATTGATGGCAGCCTAATCTTAGTTGAAAAAATCCCTGCTCAAGTATGTTACAATTGTGGTGAGGTTGTTTTTAGTAGTGAAACGGCAGAAAAAATCAGAACTTTACTACAGCACAAGGCTCAACCCGACAAATCTATTCAAGTTAATGTTTTTGCCTATCAATAAACTCTAGGGATAAAAGACCAATGAAAGTATCAATCAAATCAGGGATAGCGGTTGTCGTCATTACCGGGATGATGGGATTATCGGGAGTCATGTTAAACCCAACGGTGGGACAGGTGATTTCTCAGGTTTCACCGCAAGATAAATTAGCCGAAGCAGAGAGGCTAACTCAGCAAGTTATTCAACTGTATCAGCAGGGGAAATATAACGAGGCGATTCCTCTAGCAGAACAGGCTTTAGCTATCAGGAAACAACAATTAGGGGAAAATCATCCCGACAGTGCTTCCAGTCTCAACAATTTGGCAGGACTTTACGAGTCTCAAGGAAGATACAGCGAAGCCGAACCCCTCTACACACAAGCTTTAGCCATCAGACAACAACAATTAGGAGCTAACCATATTTCTACTGCTAACAGTCTCAACAATTTGGCAAATCTTTACCATCGTCAAGGGAGATACGCCGAAGCCGAACCCCTCTTCAAACAAGCCTTAGCTATCAGGAAACAACAATTAGGAGACAACCATCCCGATACCGCCACCAGTCTCAGCAGTTTGGCTGCACTTTACTATTCCCAAGGAAGATACAGCGAAGCCGAACCCCTCTTCAAACAAGCCTTAGCTATCAGCAAACAACAATTAGGAGATAACCATCCCGATACCGCCACCAGTCTCAACAATTTGGCAGCACTTTACTATTCCCAAGGAAGATATAGCGAAGCCGAACCCCTCTTAAAACAAGCCTTAACTATCAGGAAACAACAATTAGGAGACAACCATCCCGATACCGCCGCCAGTCTTAACAATTTGGCAGAACTTTACAGAGTTCAAGGAAGATACAGCGAAGCCGAACCCCTCTTCAAACAAGCCTTAGCTATCAGCAAACAACAATTAGGAGACAACCATCCCCTTACCGTCGCCAGTCTCAGCAATTTGGCAGAACTTTACCGTCTTCAAGGAAGATACAGCGAAGCCGAACCTCTCTACCACAGGTCCTTAGCTATCAGGAAACAACAATTAGGAGACAACCATCCCCTTACCGTCGCCAGTCTCAACAATTTGGCAGTACTTTACGACTCTCAAGGAAGATACAGCGAAGCCGAACCTCTCTACCAACAAGCCTTAGCTATCAGGAAACAACAATTAGGAGACAACCATCCCTCTACCGCCACCAGTCTCAACAATTTGGCTGTGCTTTACTATTCCCAAGGAAGATACAGCGAAGCCAAACCCCTCTACAAACAAGCATTAGCTATCCATAAACAACAATTAGGAGACAACCATCCCAATACCGCCACCAGTCTCAACAATTTGGCTGTATTTTACCAGTCTCAAGATGACATTCCTCAAGCCATTAATTATCGAACCCAAGCACTTGCAGTAGAAGAATACAACCTCTCAGAAAATTTAAAAATGGGGGATGACAAGCAAAAACAAGATTATATGGCAAAGGTTTCAGGGAGGACTAATGGGGTGATTTCCCTCAATCTTCAAGCTGCACCCAATAACCCAGAAGTAACCCGTCTCGCCTTGAAAACTATCTTAGAACGTAAAGGACGAATTTTAGATGTTTCAACCAATAGCTTACAAATTCTCCGACAACGTACTGATGACCCCGAAAGTCAACAATTATTAACTCAACTGATTGAAGTTCGGACTCAACTATCTAATCTGACTTTTAAAAAGCCTGAAGATATTAAAAACCCAGAAATTTACCGTCAACAAATTAACGAAGTTACCGAAAAAGCAAAAGAAATAGAGGGTAAAATCGGTGTTCGTAGTGCCGAATTTCGTAGCCTATCCCAACCCATTACCCTGGAAGGTATTCAAAAACTAATTCCTGCTAATGCTGCTTTAGTTGAAATAGTCCGCTATCAACCTTATAATCCTAAAAATGATAGTTTTGGCATTCCTCGCTATGCTGTTTATATTCTCTATCCTAATGGTGACATCAAAGCTAAGGATTTAGGGGAAGCTAAACCGATTGACGACAAATTAATTTACTTCCGTGACAATCTTGCAGACGCACAAACTCCTCTCCCTCAACTGCAAAAATCAGCGCGTCAACTTGATGAGATATTGATGCAGCCTATCCGTCAATTATTAGGCAATACTAAAACAATTCTGCTTTCTCCTGATGCTGCACTTAATTTAATTCCTTTTGAAGCTTTAGTGGATGAAAATAATCAATACTTAGTGGAAAATTATCATATTACTTATCTCACTTCTGGACGGGATTTACTGCGCCTTAAAGATAAATTTGCCAGTCAACAATCTCCGCTTATTGTAGCTGATCCTTTCTACGGTAAAGCAGGGGAAAAAGTCGCTCTCACTCGTTCCATCGACCTGTCTGAGTTTACTTTTCCCGGTCTTCCGGGTACAGAACAAGAAGCTAAAGCGATTAAAAATATCTTACCTCAAGCCACTGTTTTAACTGGTTCTCAAGCCACAGAAAACGCCGTCAAACAAGTGAAAAAACCAAATATTCTCCACATCGCTACTCATGGTTTTTTTAAACCAGAAAGCAATGTTATTGAGAATCCTTTATTGCGTTCTGGGTTAGTTTTAGCAGGAGTTACAATCGGTCAAAGTGCAGGAGATGATGGGGTTTTGACTGCTTTAGAAACTACCAATTTAAACTTAGTCGGAACCAAATTAGTTGTGCTTTCCGCTTGCGATACGGGGAAAGGAGATATTAAAATCGGTCAGGGAGTTTATGGATTGCGCCGCGCTTTAGTTATTGCGGGAAGTGAAAGCCAATTAATTAGCCTTTGGAAAGTATCTGACGATGCAACTAAAGATTTAATGGTCGCTTATTATGGACGCTTACAAAAAGGAGAAGGACGCAGTGAAGCTTTACGGCAAATTCAACTAGGAATGCTCAAGGGTGAGAAGCAAAAACATCCTTTTTATTGGGCCAGTTTTATTCCTTCTGGTGATGCAACTTCGATGCAATTTGACTGATGAAGGGTTAGGAGTTAAACTTAGTGGTAAAATTATTGGTATCACAAACAATTACTAGGAGAGTCACACAATGGCAACATTTACAGAAAACGACCTCAAAGAATTAAAAGACTTTATTGTAGGACAATTCAAAGAAGTTAATGACAAAATAGACAAGTCATCTGAACAACTTAATGGCAAAATAGACAGATTATCTGAACAACTTAATAGCAAAATAGACAAGTTATCTGAAGAAGTGAATAATTTAAGAGTTGACCTAGCAAATGTTAAAGGAGAATTAACAGGCGTGAATAAACGACTAGATAACTTGGAATTTACTAATCGAACCATCTTTGTTGCTATTGTTACTGCACTAATGGCAGGATTGGTTAAGTTATTTTTCCCAAATTTTCCTACTAATCCTTAACTGTGATTCAAAAAGAAAACGGATTTTTTGAAAAAACCCGTTTTCTGAAATCGAATTCAAAATAAGAAATAGCGCTGGGCCATGGGTAAAACCGTAGCGGGTTCACAGATTAATAATTCCCCGTCAGCACGCACCTCGTAGGTTTCGGGATTAACTTCCATGCGCGGTAAAGCGTCATTTAGCTTCATACTAGCCTTACTGATATTGCGCGTATTCGACACGGCTACGGCGGTTTTTTTCAGCTTTAACTTCTCAGGAATGCCCGCTTTCATAGCATATTTAGAAACAAATGTCAAGGAAGTTTTGGCGATCGCACCACCAAAAGAGGCAAACATGGGACGCATATAAACCGGTTGGGGTGTGGGAATACTGGCATTAGCATCGCCCATTTGCGCCCAGGCGATTAAACCGCCTTTCAGGACAATTTCCGGTTTTACGCCAAAAAATGCCGGTTTCCAGAGAACCAAATCGGCTAATTTGCCCACCTCGATGGAACCGACATAATCGGAGACACCATGGGTAATAGCAGGATTAATCGTATATTTAGCAATATATCGTCTTGCCCGCAGATTATCATTCTCTCCCGTTTCCCCGGTCAGTCTGCCTCGTTGTACCCGCATTTTGTGGGCAGTTTGCCAAGTGCGGATAATTACTTCTCCCACCCGTCCCATCGCTTGAGAATCGGAGGAAATGATGCTAAAAGCCCCTAAATCGTGGAGAATATCCTCGGCGGCAATAGTTTCGCGGCGGATGCGGGATTCAGCAAAGGCCACATCTTCGGGAATACTCCGGTCTAAATGATGACAAACCATCAACATATCAAGGTGTTCCTCTAAGGTATTCGTCGTATAGGGACGGGTGGGGTTAGTAGAGGAGGGTAAAACGTTCATTTCCCCGCAAACCCTGATAATATCGGGAGCATGACCACCGCCGGCCCCTTCCGTGTGGTAGGTGTGAATGACGCGATTTTTAAAAGCGGCGATAGTGGCCTCAACAAAACCGGCCTCATTGAGAGTATCGGTATGAATCGCCACCTGCACATCGTACTTATCGGCCACGCTTAAACAGGTATCAATGGCTGCCGGAGTGGTTCCCCAATCTTCATGGAGTTTTAAGCCAATTACCCCCGCTTTTACCTGTTCCGCTAGTCCTTCCGGCTGACTGCTATTGCCTTTACCCAAAAAACCCAAATTCATCGGGAAAGCTTCGGCGGCCTCTAGCATTCGATAGATGTTCCATTCTCCCGGGGTGCAGGTGGTGGCATTAGTTCCCGTCGCAGGTCCGGTCCCGCCACCAATCATCGTGGTAATCCCCGACGCGATCGCTGTCTCAATTTGTTGGGGACAGATAAAATGAATATGGGCATCAATCCCCCCTGCTGTCAAAATCATCCCTTCCCCGGCTAATGCCTCGGTAGCAGGACCGATAATAATATCGACATTGTCTTGAATGTGGGGATTGCCCGCTTTACCGATTTTATAAATTTTGCCGTCTTTAATGCCCACATCGGCTTTAACGATGCCCCACCAGTCGAGAATTAGGGCATTAGTAATCACCAAATCCACCGCCCCATCTTCCCTAGAAATGGGGGATTGGCCCATACCATCGCGAATTACTTTACCGCCGCCGAATTTTACCTCATCGCCGTAGGTGGTGAAATCTTTTTCGACTTCGATAAATAATTCCGTGTCTGCGAGGCGAACTTTATCTCCGACGGTGGGGCCGTAGGTTTCTGCATAGGTGCGGCGATCGATGCGATAATTCATAGGGGGAATTCTTGAAAATCGACATTGATTATACGATCAATTTTCCGGCAATTATCGCTTTTTAGGGATTTTCTTCCATTTTTAATCTGGCTCGTTTTCGAGGATTTCTTTGGCTTTCAGTAAAGCTTGGCGATGTTCTTCGGTGACGGTGGGATATTTTAAACCGAGGGATTCCAGGGTGTGATAAATAACCGCCCCCACAGCTAAACGGGTAAACCATTTGCGATCAGCTGGGATAATATACCAGGGGGCCCATTCGGTACTGGTATGATTGAATACCTCCTCGTAGGCTTTCATGTAATCACCCCAAAAAGCTCTTTCTTTGACATCATTTTCGGAAAACTTCCAGTTTTTTTCGGGGCGATCAATTCTTTCTAAAAATCGTTTTTTCTGTTCTCCTTTAGAAACATTGAGAAAGAATTTCAGGACAATAACCCCATTGTTAACCAGATATTTTTCAAAATTATTAATCTCCTCAAAACGTCGCTGCCAAACTTTCTTGGTTCTGTCTTCCAGGGGGAGTTTTTGCCGTTCCAATAAATTTTGATGGACGCGCACAACTAATAATTCTTCGTAGTAAGAACGATTAAAAATACCGATACGACCTCGCTCCGGTAAGGCTTTATAATATCGCCAGAGATAATCGTGATCTAGTTCTTCGGCCGAGGGAACTTTAAAGCTAAATACCTGACAGCCTTGGGGATTTAAGCCCGACATAACGTGCCTGATTGTACCATCTTTACCCGCCGCATCCATGGCTTGCAGATTAATTAACAGGGCATAGGTATCCTGGGCATAGAGTTTATCTTGAAACTCGGCCATTTTTTCGATCCCCTGTTGCAGCAGCAGCGTGGCATCTTCTTTGGTAATGTAGTCTGGCTTAAACCCGGGATCGTAGTCTTTGTGTAGAGAAATTTCTTTACCCGGTGGCACGATTAAGGATTGTAAAAATGCTTGGCGATCAATTTTGCTGACCATGCTCTTCTCCTTGATTGTTTTGACCCTTAAGATTACATTGTAGCACTTTTGCTCGGAAAATATCTAACTCTTGAACCGGCGAGTCAAGGATGAACTGGCAGAAATGACCTAGAAACAAGTATATTTAAATATTCGATTTTAAGTAGGTAGGCACAATTATTTGTAGGATGGGTTAGCGGTAGCGTAACCCATGCGGGCGTTGGGTTTCATGCTTCAACCCAACCTACGTTCATTTTATATTTAATTCCACCCACCTACTTATCAGCGTACCCCAAGCCAGATTTAAAAAATCAATGCCAGCGGATTTAAAATCATCTCCAGTCGGTACATCTATAATCATAATTTTTCGTACTCACTTTTATCATTTCATTTAAGGCGATTTATTGGTAAATGAGATTGTGTGGCTTTTCATCCCGCTCAAAATGATAGCGAACTTTTTTATTGTGTGGCTTGTACCCGAACTAAACTTGACTATACTTTGTGAGCCTCCGCATAAATCCGTAAAGCGGCGGACATTTTTTGTTCACAATCCTCGCCCTGTGATTGAAACCAAGCTAGGGTTTCGGGATCTACTTGAACAAGAACATTTACTTTCTCTACAGGTTTCCACCACCGCGATTTACTAAAAAACTCCTCGGTTAAGGGCGGAATATCGGATGTGTCGATTTCCTCTTCCGTAAGAGCGTCAACTTTCTCCCAATTCGTCTCGGAGGTATTGTTCATATCGTTTTCGTTCATAGGGTAAAGCTTTACGAAGTGAAATAATACGAATTGTATCTCTACTCGGTTCTGTAAAAACGACAACTACCACTCGGCCATCGAGCGTACCGATTCCTATCAATCGATCTTCGCCATAATTTTCTCGTTCGTCAAGGGAAACTCGAATGGGATGTTCAAATATCCGCTGCGCGTCCGCGAAGTCTAGATCGTGCTTGATGATATTCGCTCGGTTCTTTTGTCGATCCCACTCGAATTTCATATTTTTATTTTATCGAGTTGTCATTCCGTATATCGAAAAAAATCCTATAATTGTCGAAAATTCGATCGTTAGAGGGGTCATCTTGATCGAAATCAAAAGAAATCTTTCGCCTCGATCGAAATGACCCATAACCGGTCAACTAACTCAAAACACCAGAAGGAATCCCTAAGATATCCTCAATCTTAGGTAAATCTTCTAGGGGAATTACCCGGCCTTCATCCTCAAAACCAGCGATTTCATTAAAGTTCAAATAGCGGTATAAATTGCTGGCAAAAGGATTAATTTTCTCGGTGACAATTGCCAGGTATTCCTCAACGGTGGGAATGCGTCCTAGCAGCGCACAAACCGCCGCTAATTCGGCGGAACCGAGATAGACTCGCGCATCTTTTCCCATGCGATTATTGAAGTTACGAGTCGAGGTAGAAAATACCGTCGCTCTGTCTTCAACCCGCGCTTGATTACCCATACAAAGGGAACATCCAGGCATCTCAGTACGGGCCCCAGAAGCGGCAAAAATGCCGTACATTCCCTCATCGCGCAATTGTTTTTCATCCATGCGGGTGGGGGGACAAATCCACAGTTTAGCCTTAGCAACTCCTGCCCCTTCTAATATCTTAGCAGCGGCGCGATAATGACCAATATTAGTCATACAAGAACCGATGAACACCTCATCAATTTTATCCCCGGCGCATTCCGACATTAACTTGATATTATCGGGGTCATTGGGTGCCGCGACAATGGGTTCTTTAATCTCGTTTAAGTTGACGGTGATAATATCCGCATATTCGGCATCCTTATCAGCCTCCATCAGGACGGGATTAGCTAACCATTGTTCCATTTTTGCTACCCGACGTAGGATAGTTTTGGCATCACTATAACCCCGGGCCGCCATATTTTTTAACAGGGCCACATTAGAGCGTAAATATTCCGCCACTGTTTCCGTACTTAACTTAATCGTACAACCGGCACAGGAACGTTCCGCCGTGGCATCGGTTAACTCAAAAGCCTGTTCTAATTTCAAATCCGGCAGCCCTTCCATCTCCATAATACGACCGTTAAAAACATTTTTTTTGTTCTGTTTTTCCACGGTTAATTTACCCTCTTGGATGGCAACGTAGGGAATAGCATTAACAATATCGCGCAGAGTTACACCGGGTTGTAATTCCCCCGTAAAACGCACTAAAACCGATTCCGGCATATCCAAAGGCATTACTCCCAAAGCGGCGGCAAATGCCACTAAACCCGACCCCGCAGGAAAGGAAATTCCCAGGGGAAAACGAGTATGAGAATCGCCTCCAGTCCCCACCGTATCCGGCAATAACATCCGATTTAACCAGGAGTGAATAATGCCATCTCCCGGACGTAAAGCGACCCCACCCCGGGTAGAGAAAAAGTCCGGTAATTGGTGATGAGTTTGAATATCAACCGGTTTCGGATAGGCTGCCGTGTGACAGAAACTCTGCATGACTAAATCGGCGCTAAAACCTAAACAGGCTAACTCTTTTAACTCGTCTCTGGTCATCGGGCCGGTGGTATCCTGAGACCCTACCGTGGTCATAATTGGGTCACAGGAAGTACCCGGCCGCACCCCGGGTAAACCGCAAGCTTTGCCGACCATTTTTTGCGCTAGGGTGTAACCTTTACCGGTGTCATTAGGCATAGTGGGACGGGTGAATAGGGTACTAGCCTCAAGTCCCAAGGCGTGACGGGTTTTATCGGTGAGACTGCGACCGATTAAGAGGGGAATACGACCGCCGGCCCGCACTTCATCCAGAATTGTCTCAGGTTTGAGGCTAAAGGTGCTAATAGTTGCGCCCGCTTCGTTGGTGATTTTGCCTTCGTAGGGATAAATTTTAATCACATCCCCCGTGTTCATTTGGCTAACATCGCATTCAAGCGGTAAAGCGCCGGAATCTTCAGCAGTATTAAAGAAGATAGGGGCGATTTTACTGCCTAAAATATAGCCACCAGCACGTTTATTAGGTACAAAGGGAATATCATCGCCAATATGCCAGAGAACCGAGTTAATAGCCGATTTTCGGCTGGAACCAGTCCCGACCACATCCCCCACATAGGCGACCGGATGGCCTAATTTTTTCAATTCGGCAATGGTTTCTAAGGACCCAGGTTGACGGGTTTCTAACATTACCAAAGCATGAAGGGGAATATCGGGCCGGGTGGTGGCGTGGGGAGCGGGAGATAGGTCATCTGTATTGGTTTCCCCGGGTACTTTGAAAACGGTGACGGTAATTTCTTTAGCAAGTTTCGGTTTAGCGATAAACCAAGCGCCATTGGCCCAAGCATCGATAACCTGTTTAGCATAGGGATTGGTGTCGGATAATTCCAAAACCTCGTTAAATGCGTCGAATACCAGCAGGGTTTTACTTAAAGCGCTGGCAGCGGCGGCGGCGATATTAATATCTCTGGATTTCAGCAGTTCAATCAGAGAATGAACGTTATAACCACCGACCATGGTTCCCAGTAAGCTAACCGCACCCTGGGGGGAGATAACGTTAGATTTTATTTCACCTTTGGCAATTCCTGTTAAAAATCCCGCTTTAACGTAGGCCGCTTCGTCAACTCCGGGGGGAATACGGTCACGCAGCAGGGTCAGCAATTCTCCTTTGAGTTCTTCGGACGGATTTTTGAGTATTTCGCATAATTCCGCCGTTTGTTGAGCGTTGAGGGGAAGGGGAGGGATACCTAATTTCGCTCGGTCGGCAACGTGCTGATGATAGGCTTCTAACATAGGTCTATTGTCTCCTAGTCTTCACTTGTGACGGTTTCTTCCTAGGTTACTGGATTTTTGCTAGTCTCTGAATTTCTAGGTTAACGAGAGATGACTTTGCTGTTTGACTTCCATAAAATGAGAAAATAGCGATCGATTGACTATATTGAGGCTTAGATAATGGCTATCACCGATTCTGATCTAGATTTAGCACAATATATCGACCATTCTCTCCTCATGCCCACCGCCACCAGTGAACAATTAGAGGCTTACTGTCAACAGGCTGATCAATATCATTTTCCCACCGTCTGCGTTTATCCCGCCGCCGTTAAGCAAGCTGTGCAGTTACTCCACGGCAAAAAAACTTTAGTTTCTACCGTGATTGGTTTTCCCGCAGGGGCCACTACCTCCGCAGTTAAACGTTATGAGGCTTTAGAAGCTGTAGATAATGGCGCCAAGGAGTTAGATGTGGTTATTAATCTCGGTTGGCTAAAAGATGGGAAATCTGAGCAATTATTCCAAGAAATTGCTAGTATTTGTCAGGAAACTGGCCAGACGGTGAAAGCGATTCTGGAAACCTCGCAACTAACGGACACCGAGAAACGTTTAGCGGCGGAAATTTGCATGGATGCAGGAGTGAGTTATCTAAAAACCAGTACCGGCTGGTTTGGAGGAGCAACGGTTAGCGATGTGAAGTTTCTCAAGGAAATTAGCAAAGGCCGGGTAGGAATTAAAGCATCCGGCGGAATTCGCACCCTTGAACAAGCGCTCGCTCTTATCCAGGCCGGGGCCACCCGTCTGGGAACTTCCCGCGGTGTCGATTTAGTCCGTCAGCAAAAAGCTGCCTTTGAGGGATAATACTAAATCCTGTTTAAAAGGTATAGGAAAGTGGGGTGTGGGGTAGTGGGGTGTGGGGTGTGGGGTGTGGGGTAGTGGGGTGTAGGGTGTGGGGTAGTGGGGTGTGGGGAAGTGGGGTGTGGGGAGAACAAAGCTGCCTTTTGCCTTTTGCCTTTTGCCTTTTGCCTATTGCCTATTGCCTATTGCCTATTGCCTATTGCCTATTGCCTATTGCCTCCTGAGAGCTAAAATGATGACTGACATTCAATAAAAATAAGGGGGTTTATTTGCCGATAATTCGCTGTGGTAATCGAGAATTTAGAGATATTCAAGGGATTGTTTTTGATAAGGACGGTACGCTAGAGGATTCGCGAGCTTTCTGGTACGATCGAGCTATAGCCCGGATACAAGCCATTGAATCGCAAATCCCTGGTTTAGAGTCTTTATTAACTAAAACTTTCGGTATTGGGGCAAATAGTCTCAATCCTGCTGGTTTAATGGCAGTGGGCAGCCGCAGAGATAATCATATTGTCGCTGCCGGTTGTATTGCTTCCACCGGCCGGGATTGGTTAACGGCCATGGCGATCGCAAAAGCATCCTTTCAAGCGGCCGATGAAAAGGTTCCCCCCCGCTTAAATCCCCTCTATCCCCACTGTTTAGAAGTAATTCGTTATCTGCACGCGGCCGGGTTACAATTGGCGATTCTTTCCTCCGATACCACAGCACGAGTTGAGCAATTTGTCAAGGAAAATGGCCTATTAAATTATATTAAAATTGCCCAGGGCTGCGATCGAGGTTTAAGTAAACCGGATCCCCTATTATTGCAAGAAACCTGTCAAGCTTTGGGGACCGCAGTGGACAAAACCCTGATGGTGGGGGACACTAGGGCCGATTGGGAAATGGCTAAACAGGCAAAATCAGCAGCAGCGATCGCAATTAGTTGGCAACCGGAAAACCATCAAGATTTACAATTAGCTGATGTGGTCATTAGAGAACTTACTGCCATCTCGGTTATCAGAGGCGAATTTTCAGTTCACTGATTACTGATTACTGTTTACTGTTCACTGAAAAACCCCACACCCCAATTCATAATTCCCTCTATGCTAACAATTGCCTTACCGAAGGGTGCTTTACTAAACGAAAGTATCCAAATATTTCAGAAAATTGGCTTAGATTTTAGTGCCTTTCTTGACTCAAAAAATCGCCAATTACAGATTACCGACCCCACTAACCAAGCGAAAGCGTTATTAGTCAGAGCCACAGATGTACCAGTTTATGTAGAATACGGTCAGGCACAATTAGGCATCGCCGGTTATGATATTTTATTGGAAAAATCTCCCGATGTGGCTAATTTAATTGACCTAAAATTTGGTTATTGTCGGATGTCGGTAGCTGTCCCTGCTGATAGTCCCTATCAAAGTCCCTTAGATATTCCCCATCACGGTAAAGTTGCCTCAAAATTTGTCAATTGTGCTAAGGATTATTTTCGTCGTTTAGATATTCCCGTCGAGATTATACCTCTCTATGGTTCCGTAGAATTAGGCCCGATTACGGGGATGTCAGAAGCAATAGTTGACCTAGTTTCCACCGGTCGAACTTTACGCGAAAATGGTTTAGTAGAAATTGCCGAATTATTTGCTAGTAGCGCTCGATTAATCGCCCATCCCCTCAGCTATCGACTAAATCGTGATCAGATTTATAACTGGGTAGAAAAGCTCAAAGAACCAACTACATCAATGGCAAAAGTTTAAGTAAAATATAGGTTAGTTTGGGGCAGTATTTCCCCCTAACCTAATTGTTTCAATAGTAAACCAATAAGCGCACCAGCCAGAATTAACCAAGTAGAATTAACCTGAAACCGTAGTAAAAGAATAGCGGAGATAAGAGATAGAATGATAGCCAATAAATTAAAAGGTAAATTCCCGTAGGGTTGTAACCAAGTAGCTAGAGCTAAATTAAAAATTACCGCTGCCATTAAAGCCACAGCACTGGCATTAATTGCATCTAAAAAAGCCCCTGCCCAAGCCGATTCTCTCAGCTTAGGAATAAGAGGATTAAGTAATAAAACAAAGATAAAAGAAGGAAAGAAAATCGCTAGAGTCGCCACAATTGCCCCCGATACACCTAATATTTGATAACCGATAAAAGTGGCTGTGGATAACACCGGTCCGGGGGTAAATTGACCCACAGCAATAGCATCTAATAATTGTTGCTGGGTTAACCATCCTTTCCCCTGCACTAAATCTCCTTCTAAAAAGGCAACTAACACATAACCACTACCAAATAAAACACTTCCCACCTTGAGGAAAAATAGCCCTAATCCTGTTAATGTTGGTGGGATGTTGCTAGGAGTAGCAACCGCCGTCGCACCGCCTATTCCTGCCACAATCAGGGGGAAAGTAGCGAATTTTTTTAGGATAAACATCCCGATAATTCCACCTAACAGTAAAGCAATAACTTCATTTAAACCTAAGATTAATAATCCGATAACTCCCAATCCGATGAAGAATAATTGACGGGTTTTCAGTGCCTTTTTGCCTAGGCGCCAGAGGGCCTGAAAAATCACCGCAATTACTACCGGTTTAATCCCCGCAAAAATCGGGGCCACATCCGGTAAAGTCCCGTAGGTAGTATAAATCCAAGCTAGAAAACCCGTAATTAACACCGCAGGAGTGATAAAACAAACCCCCGTGATTATTAAACCCGCTAAACCACCAAAAATATAACCGATATGAATAGCCATTTCCGTGGAATTAGGACCAGGAATCAGATTAGTGGCCCCCACCAAATCGAGAAATCGCTCCTTAGTCATCCAACCGCGACGCTTAACCACTTCTTCCTCCATTAAAGCGATATGGGCAGCCGGACCACCAAAACCGATAATGCCGATTTTGAGAAATAAAAGGGCAAGTTGCGAGAGATTGGGAGGCGATGAAGTCAGCATTTTCTGATTACCAATAGTTTTTCTAGAATCAAGTTTATATCCAAAAGAATAAGCTTAAGTTAAATTCTTGGCTAGATTTCATCAATTCCAAAATTCCATAAATGCAAAAGCGTTTTACACAAACTCAATTATAAGTATTTAATACCACCGTTCAAGTAAATTTGATACAAAAAAAGTTAAGAAAACTTTATAAATAATATTGATTAATTTGTTGATAGCGGTTCTCGCATCTGTGCGGCACACTTAAACCTTTGCTGATTAAGCTGTTCAGGATCGGGAATGTACCTCTTGTGAATCAGAAACGCTATATTATCAATACCTATTTTATGGGAAATTCTGCTTGAACTAGCCATTCTTCTTGTGAAATCTCTAGCAAGAGTACCGTTGGCAAGAAGTTCCAGTTCAATAGGTTTTTGTGATTGACTCCATCTAATACTTAAAAGAAGTTTATTCCATTCCTCATTGTCGAAAATATTATCATTATTTCAATCATCATTTTTGTCTGAAAATGGAGATAGTTGTATAGGAATACTTCTAACAGAAATAGTAACACTTTCCTGATGTGATTTCCTAGATCCAATGATGATAATTTTTTTACTTGGGATGATTTCATGCCCAGGAAATAAATGACAAATTTCAAAAACTTGGCTCTACCGAACCTGTCATGCAAAACTATCAACAACTCATGCTTGTAAAGTTTGTACAATAGGGCTTTGAGTTTTTGTTAGATTGATATTTATCAACTTTAGAGCATTGCTGGACAGAGAGGGAGCTTGGGGAATTTT
>NZ_JADBUB010000097.1:0-36068 GCF_020245865.1 Microcystis sp. M169S2 | reverse complement strand
GATTAAAAAAATCCTTCGCAGTGACATTATGAGAGAATCCGTCATTTATCAAGATATTTTAGAGGAAGGCAAAGAGGAAGGCAAAGAGGAGGGTAAAGAAGAAAAAGCTCGACAAATTGCCCTGAAAATGCTATCTGCTGGTTTTCCTATCGCAGAAATCGCCCAATTTACCGATTTATCCCCCGCAACTATCGAGGAATTACAAAGACAGCAGCACAATTAAAGCTTTTAACCGCAAAGGGTGGCGAATTGGCAAAATTTTGGCTCATCCCCCCACCCCAAGCGCGGTTAACGACGTTTAGCGAGGCGACGCACCACTAAACCGCTCCCTAGTATGCCTAGTCCGATAATACTAGAAGGTTCGGGAGTGGACACATTACCAATATCACCCGGAATATCAGCAGCAACAAGGCGAAAGTTATCCATTGCAGCATAACTACTGCTTAGAATATCGATTTGATCCCAAAAAAGCCCCAATTTTCTCCACGGCAGCCTCTAGAATATCGGGATCGTGAACTAAGGCAAAACGCACATAACCCTCGCCACCCTTACCAAAACCGGAACCGGGAGAGACCGCGACACCGGTTTGGGCCACCAATTGCCGACAAAAATCGACGGAATTACCCGCCCAACTGGGGGGAATTTTCGCCCAAACGTACATAGTGGCGGCCGGGGTGGCAACTGGCCAACCGATGCGATTTAGGGCATTAATAAACACATCCCGGCGTTTTTGGAAGATAGCGACGGTTTCTTTGACCGAATCTTGATTACCAGTTAAAGCAGCGATCGCACCGTTAAGAATGCCCAAATACTGATTAAAATCAACCATAGCTTTAATCTGTCGCAAAGCCATAATTAACTGCGGGTTGCCAATGGCGAAACCGATGCGAAAACCGCCCATATTATAGGACTTGGAAAAGGTAAAAAACTCGATCGAATTAGTTTTAGCTCGATCGGCCTGTAAAATTGACGGGGGGGGCGATGTTCCCGCAAAAAAGATGTCTAGATAGGGAAAATCGTGGATTAAAACTAAATTATGCTGACGGCAAAAATCAACCGCTTTTTGGAAAAATGCCAAGGGTGCGATCGCTGTAGTGGGATTATGGGGATAACTCAAGACCATCAGCTTCGATTGTGCCAGCACTGCCTCAGGAATGTCCTCTAAAACCGGCAGAAAGTCATTTTTTGCCAAAATTGGCATTCCGTACATTTGACCGCCAGCAAGGGCAACACCGCCCAAATGGGAGGGATAACCCGGATCGAGGAGCAGGGCAAAATCTCCGGGATTGAGAAGGGCCAAAGGTAGATGGGCCGTGCCTTCCTGAGAACCAATTAGGGGTAAAACCTCCGTTTCCGCATCGATGGGGACACCAAAGCGATCGCTATACCAGTTAGCGGCAGTTATTCGGAAGTCTCTGGTCCCATTATGGAGTAAATAGCCGTGGGTGTGAGGATCGTGGAGAGATCGCTCAATAGCATCGACAACGTGGGGAGCAGCCCCAAGATCGGAGGAACCGAGCGAAAGATCGATAATGATATTACCCGCTTCTCTACTGGCAGCTTTTGCCCGATCCATATCGGCAAAAACGTTGGATTGGAGTGCCTGTAAGCGGTGTGCTAGGGTTAAGTTATTCATAACCACAGATACCTAATTAGCTGACATAGGTATCGATAAAAGATTGTAATTGTGGTTTGCCGATCGCCCCTTCATGAGTGGCAATAAGTTTTTTATCTTTAAAGATGCGTAAAGCGGGAACACCTTTCACATCACATTTAGCCACCGAGTTGGGGTTAGGGTCCACCTCTAGTTTAACTACTTTTAGCCGTTCGCCGTAGGTGTTGGCTACCCAATCGATCGAGGGGGACACCAAACGACACGGACCGCACCAACTCGCCCAAAAATAGACTAAAACGGGTTTTTCGACCTCAAAAACCTCTTGGTCAAACTTCTGATCGCTAATGACAGTTACGCTACTCACAGTATTTATTTCCTCACCATCGTTACTGATCATCATAGGGGTTCTGGGTAATTTTCGGCAATTATCCACTTCCACAATTCCTTAAACATTAGGATCAAAGACATCGCGTAAACCATCACCGATAAAATTAATACTTAACACCGTGATCACGATAGCCAGAGCGGGAAAAATGACCAAGTGGGGGGCAGTTGTCAAGTAATCTTTAGCTTTAAATAACATTTGTCCCCAAGTCGGCACATCGGGGGGGAAACCCAAACCCAAAAAACTCAGGGTTGACTCGGTAATAATCGCATTACCCACGGCTAAAGTGGCCGCCACGATAATCATTCCCAAAACATTAGGTAATAAATGCACCCAGATTAAACGGAAAGGAGTAGCCCCCAAAGCAATCGCAGCCGAGACAAACTCCATCTCTCGTAATTTTAAAAAATTTCCCCGCACCAATCGCGCCACCGACATCCAATTTAAACCCCCGATTACTAAAACCACGAGGATAAAAATACCCGTTTCCGGTCCGGCGATTTTTTTGATGCTATCGCGAAATAGATAGACAATCAGTAAAAGTAGGGGTAATTGGGGCAAAGATAGGAATAAATCCGTTAATCGCATCAATAAGCCATCGATTGCGCCCCCGTAAAACCCAGAAATAGCCCCGATCGCTGTCCCTAGAATAATCGCAACTATCATAGCAGCAATCCCCACCGCCAGGGAAATTCGACCCCCCACCAAAATCCTCGCCAATTGATCCTGGCCCAGATCATTAGTGCCGAAAAGATGTTTTAAACTAGGGGGAGCAGTGGTTTGACTAAAATCAATGGTATCAATGGGGACCCGATAAAAAATCGGACCGAATAGGACGGCAAGAATAATTATAATTAATGCGATCGCTCCTATTGTTGCCAGGGGATCTCGGTAAAAACGTCGCCAAGTATCGATAATTGCAGAAGACAGGGGAGACATAATTAGGGTTTGCTGAATTACCAATTATCACTTATGAATTATCAATTATGAAGTGGGAAGTGGGCCTTTATCCATTTTCAGGGAAAAATGCCTGAATTTTCCCCCCGATCATCGGGCCCGCACTTTTTGATCTCAAAAAAGCCTAAAGACATTATCCAACCAAGTTTTTAGATTTATTCAGCCAACCCTAGTCAAGTCAACAGATGATTAAAATTTACACGGAAATCGAACGGGGGCAAAATTGGTTAGAGCGCCATCAAAAATCTTCTCCGATATTTGCCCTAGTTTTAGGCTTTACCGAGACGGGATTAATCCCCGGAATCTCCACCGCCGGTGCTACCCCGGAAGATAGAAAATACACAGCGATCGCCGATGCCGAATTTATCGTTAAAGGAGTTTCACCCCATCCCCGTTATCCCTTACCCCCCCTAACGGTGGGAGCCTCCCCCGCCTATATTACCCGCGCCGTGGTGGAAAAATTAGCCATTCCCGTCCTCGTTTTTAACGCCGGTTTACCCTTGCCCCCGGCCGTCGATTATATCGAACTGGGGGGACAACCGGCCCGTTGTCTCTCCACCGGCCGCGCCCTGGACTTGACCATAGTAAAACACCTGTTCGCCCAAGGACTAACCTGGGGAGAAAAATTAGCCCGCGAGTCTAGTTATCTAATTATCGGCGAGTGTGTGGTCGGTGGCACCACCACCGCCCTCGCCATCCTCACCGGATTGGGTTATCGAGCCAACGGCAAAGTTAACAGTAGCCATCCCCAGTGCAATCATGCTCATAAATGGGCAATAGTTGAGCAGGGATTAGCCCAAAAAGAAATTTTTGATCCTTTTGAGGTAATCGCCGCCCTAGGCGATCCTCAGCAGATTTTCGTCGCTGGCATGGCCATGGCCGCCAGTGGGCAGGGTGGGGTACTCCTCGCCGGAGGAACCCAAATGTTAGCCGTTTCTGCCCTAATTCAAGCTCTAGTGGCTAAATATGCCTATCCGGTTAACTGGGAAAATATCATCGTCGGCACAACTCGCTGGGTAGCGGAAGATAAAACGGGGGATACGGTGGGATTAGCCCGAATGATCGGAAAAGTGCCTTTATTAGCCACACAATTAAACTTTTCCGCCTCTAAATACCCGGTTTTGCAAGCTTATGAACAAGGTTTCGTCAAAGAGGGAGTCGGTGCGGGGGGATGTGCGATCGCTGCTTGTCTGTACCAGAATTGGACTAATCAAGATTTGCTCAAAGCGATCGAAAATTTAATCGGGTTTCAATGATAGCATTTGTCTTAATGATTTCGTTTGGGGGAGTCGGTCGTCGGATGTGAGTTTTTTAAATTTTATCTAGCTCTAAAGTTTTATTTATCCTCTCCTACTACAGATTGATAAAATCTTTCTAGACTTTCTACACAGGTTTGATCGTTAAATACTGTATCGATATTCATTTTAGTATAATCTTTGATTTTTTGCCGCCATTGATTATCTAAACCTAAACGGATAGCAATTTCAAGATAGTGATTTTTATCCGTAGCAATTGTCTCGGTTATGCCTAATTTTTTCAAGATAGCATAGGAATGTCTTCCGCGCATAAATTCCCCCGGACAGGTAACAACTGGCAGCTGACAGGCAATTGCTTCTAAGGTGGTATTTCCCCCCGACCAACTTAAGTTATCCAAATAGATGTCTGCTAATAGGTTAAGCTGAAAATAATCATTTTGTTCTAATTGTGGCATCATTACCCCGTAATCTTGCCAATTGAGTCCATACTTATCAAAAGCTTGACTTAATCTCGACTGAAAGCAATGGGTCACAAATTCGCTACGATGACAGATAAAAATAAAGTGGCTGTGGGGAACTTGTCGGGCAATTCTAGGAAAAATATCGTCATTTTCTGGCAGATATTTAAATAAACTCTGACAGTTTAAATAGATGATTTTATCCTCGGCTAATCCCATCTCTAAACGAGTTTTTCTCTGGGGAGGAAGGGAAGGTTTAGGATAGGCAATACCTAAATTGGATAAGCGAATTAATTTTTCACTGTAGTGATTATCTCCCTCCACAGGTTCCATTAATTCACTGGAGATAAAATAATCAATGGTTGGTAATCCTGAGGTGATTGGATGTCCCCAAGTTACACATTGTACTGGAGCTAAACGCAATCCTGCTAGTTGGGTAGTGCGAGCATCCATACCAATATCTAAATAAACCAGAATATGTAACTGATTATCTAAAATATGTTGAGCAATTCTTTCTATATTGACCAGATTATCAAATTGATAAAAATAATCACTTTGCTCTTGATATTGTTTGGTAAAGTTATCGCAGGTGTTATTAATATCTATTCCATAACAGTAAATTTCAAATTGCTCTCGATTTCGCCACTGCAACCATCCTTGAAAGAGTTTCGCTACTGTGTGATGACGCAGGTGAGCAGAAATATAGCCAAGGCGAATTTTTCCCGTAGGCATGGTTAGGTTTTTTACCCAATTGGGAAAGTTAACCGAGGCAATTTTATAAACTAATTCTCCATATTTTTTTTGTAGTTCTAAATCATTTTCCGCTTGATATTGAAGATAAAAGTTAGTTCTTAATCCAATACTTTTCCAAGCCTCTTGTTGTTGATTAGTAGTGTTTAAATCAAGATTTTTCAAGATATTATCTAACCGTTTCTCGTAGTTCGCTCGATACAGCATAATATCGGCTTGAGTTGTGTAAACTATCGGCATTAACCGCATTAATTCTAACTTCAGAGATGGGTGATCGGGAAGATACTCTAAAGCTGATTTAGTTGCTTGAATTGCCACCTCGATCGGATAATTATTTTGTAGTAACCAAATTAGGCGCAAATGTAAATCAATATTTTCTGGATGATAGGCAATGCCTTTTTTATACACTTCTAAAGCTTCTTTTTCTTCTTTGAGAATCAGATAGCAATGGGCGCAATTTAAATAAAAATTGCTCTCCTCTATGTTAATTGATAATAATTTTTGATAATAGTTTAATGCTAATTGATAGATTTTTCTTTGATAAAAATAATCACCTGAATAAAGATTAGCTCTTTTTTGGTCGGCTTGCAGAATTTCCCAAAGGGAGAGATTTTGACTAATTTCTGGTCTATCTCCTGCCAGTTGTTGGGCCGTTTTATAAGCATTTTTGGCCTCTGTCCAAGCTTGTTTAACTAAATAGACATTGCCTAAATTGATATAGAAAGGATAAAAATCAGCCTGGTTATTAATTCCCTGCTGATAGATTTTTTCGGCTGACTCTAGCTGCCCTAGTTTATAAAATAAATTGCCCAGTTTGTTATAAGCATCGATAAAATTAGCCTTGAGATCAATCGCTTTTTGATAAGCTGATAACGCTAGATCTAAACGGGATTGTTTTTCTAGCACCATGGCCATAGTATAATGATATAATGCTTGATTTTCCTCTAAGTTGATGGCTCGTGCCAAACAGTTAAAAGATTCTGTTAGTCGGTTAATTATATAGTATAAATATCCTAAATCGTGCCAGATGTAAGCTAATTGTTCACGCCAAGATAAAATTCTTAAGTAAAAGTCCTCAGCTAAAGTATATTCTCGCCGATTAATTGCCTCTTGCACCTCTTGAAGACAGGAGTTTATCACCGTCAGGGCATAATTTTCTATCTCTTCATCCCCTTCTATTTCTTCTAATTCTAGCCACTGAAGATAGATTAATTTAGCTTGGCCAAACTGCCAGCAATCAAGATTTCTAATTATCTCTTTTTTGAGCAGCATAATTAAATCCTGACTGGACTCTGATTCTAACAGCCAAAATAACCAAATTTCTTGCGCTGTTGCTTGCTGCCCTAGCAGCAGATAAGCTAATCCCAGATAGGGATAATAATCAGTCACTTCCGGATGAACCGCCAGTGCTTGCTGACAAAATAACAATAATTGATCATGGTCTCCCGATGCTAACATTAGCTCGATCGCTTGTTGGTGATTACTGTTGATCATTATCTTGACTCTCGCTGCTTTTATTCCACAATACCCTCGATCGAGCTTAGGGTAACATTTTGGGCTTATTGAACTTAACTAGCGATAGATTCGAGGATTTATTAGCCCCATCAAAACAAAAAACCCTGATTTTACCTTGATTTTACCCCATCTACCGCCCTAGCCCGACAAATAATTTTTCGCACAGATAAGAATTATTCTCAATAGCTGTACAATAGGAAAAGACAACTTTACCAAGAATCGAGCAATGAACGATAAAATAACTCGTAGAGTCTTTCTAGGCGCAGGAACAGCCACCTTAGCGGTAGCAGTGGGTCAATTAGGGAAAATAAACGAGGTTTCCGCCCAAACTAAACAATTAAACCTCTATTCCTCCCGTCACTACAACACCGACCGACGATTGTATGACAACTTCACCCGACAAACGGGAATAAAAATTAACCTCGTCGAAGGGGAAGCAGACCCATTAATCGAACGGATCAAAAGCGAAGGCCGCAATAGTCCTGCCGATATACTCCTGACGGTAGATGCCGGGAGATTATGGCGGGCCGACCAACAGGGAATTTTTGCCCCGGTCAATTCCCGCATTCTCACCCAAAGAATTCCCGCTAATTTGCGTCACCCCAAAGGTCACTGGTTCGGGTTTAGTAAACGCTTGCGGGTAATCATGTATAACAAAGACAGAGTTAACCCCAGAGAAATCGATTCCTATGGGGATTTAACCAATCCCAAATGGAAAGGAAAAGTCGTCACTCGGTCATCTAGTAACATCTATAGTCAATCTTTTACCGCTTGGTTAATCGACATCCAAGGAGAAGCAGCCGCAGAAAAATGGTGTCGGGGATTAGTGGCTAATTTTGCCCGTTCACCCCAGGGTAATGATAAGGCACAAATCGAAGCTGTCGCCGCAGGAATTGCCGATTTAGCCCTAGCTAACACCTATTACTTAGCTGGGTATGCCGAAGAAAAAGACCCCGCTAAACGGGCAATTTATGACAAAGTAGGCGTAATTTTCCCCGACCAAACAGGGCGCGGCGCTCACGTTAATATTAGCGGTGGTGGTTTAATTAAAACTGCCCCCAATCGAGAATCGGCAATTAAATTTTTAGAGTATCTTTCTAGCAATGAAGCACAGAACTTTTTTGCTAAGGGTAATCAAGAATATCCCGTCGTTCGAGGCGTTGCTTTAGATACTGTTCTAGCAAAACTCGGACGCGGAAAAGAAGATACCGTTAGTGTGGCTAATTATGGTCCTAATTTAGCCAAAGCAGTACAGGTAATGAATCGCGCTGGTTGGAAATAAGTTATCAGTTATCAGTTATCAGTTATCAGTTATCAGTGATCAGTGATCAGTTATCAGTGGGAAGTGGGAAGTGGGAAGTGGGAAGTGGGGAGCTTTTTTCAGTGATCAGAACGTAGGTTGGGCTTCGGCCGTGAGCTCAGCCGAACGGTTGAAGCATGAAACCCAACGCCCGATTATGTTACGCTACCGCTAACCCATCCTACAAATAATTGTGCCTCCCTACTTAATTGGTTAAGCTAAAAGCTTGGATGTACTTAGTTTATAACCTTCTTTTTAGGTAGGAGAATTGCCAGATTCTTTTTTTTGCCTTTTGCCTTTTGCCTTTAGAAGCTAATTACCGATTACTGTTCACTGATAATTGCTATGTTAAGGCAAATAAAACCGAGAGATTATTAGCGGGCATAGGAATTACTTCTAACAATTGTAAACCTCGATCGCTCGCTGCTTGCACCACATCTTCTAAATTCCTAACTCCCCAAGCGGAGTTTTGAGAACGGAGAGAAAAATCAAAGCTTTCATTACTAGGAGAAGTATGTTTTCCCTGTTGTTTATAGGGACCATAAAGATAGAGAATTTCCCCCGGACTAAGAATGCGACTCGCTCCCGCCATTAAAGCTAAACAAGCGGACCAAGGGGCGATATGAATCATATTAATATTAACAATGGCATTAATAACGATATTTTCCTTCTCTACCGCCCAAACTGACTGATGAACATCGATAAATAGGGGGCGATCGAGATTAGAACTAGGATAATAATCACACCAACTGCGAATACTATCTAGAGCCAGAGGGTTACAATCCGAGGGAATCCAACGACAAGAAGAAAGACGAGGGGCAAAAAAAACAGCGTGTTCACCCGTGCCGCTAGATATTTCTAGGATATTCCCAGTCTTCGGTAAAAATTGGCTGATAACTTCTAAAATCGGCTGACGATTGCGTTCTGTTGCCGGGGCGTATTGACGTAAATCAGACATAACTACAGCGTTTCTTATAAAGATGAAGCGTAACCTAATTTAGTATCGAGGACTATCTCCCTTCTCCTCAATTCATAATTCATAATTACCACTCCTCAAACAGATTATATTACCCTTGACGGTGCCTTGCTGTCCGATCGCCGCTCCAGAAAAATATTAAGTTTTATTAAGAAGTTAGTGACAAAAGACCGCCTTTAATCTCTATTATCGTAGTAAGTGGCTTTTGACCCGAATCAAGCTGGTCAAGATAAATAGTAACTTTTGCCCATCATCAAACAAAGATGGTCAGTCTAACTAAAACAGTCGCTGTGGCCATGCCCTCGTGATCAATTCCTATGTCAACCCTGGTTATTGTCGAATCCCCCACCAAAGCTCGGACAATCAGTAATTATCTACCTAGCGGCTATCGAGTCCAAGCCTCCATGGGCCACATCCGCGATCTGCCCGCCTCCGCCGAAGAAATTCCCCCCGCCCACAAAGACAAATCCTGGGCCAACTTAGGCGTGGATGTGGAGAACGATTTCGATCCCCTCTACGTCGTCCCCAAAACCAAAAGTAAAGTCGTCAAAGAATTAAAAGAAGCCCTCAAAGGAGCCAGCGAACTGATCCTCGCCACCGACGAAGATCGGGAAGGCGAAAGCATCAGTTGGCATCTCCTACAGGTACTCAACCCGAAAATACCCACCAAAAGGATGGTATTTCACGAAATCACCAAAGAAGCGATCCAAGCCGCCCTCAAAAATTGTCGCTCGATCGACGAAAATTTAGTTCACGCCCAAGAAACCCGCCGCATACTCGATCGCCTCTACGGTTATACCCTCTCCCCCCTACTCTGGAAAAAAATCTCTAAAGGTTTATCCGCCGGCCGGGTGCAATCCGTCGCCGTGCGTCTGCTCGTGCAACGGGAACGGGAACGACGGGCTTTTAAAACCGCCAATTATTGGGATCTGAAAGCCACCCTCGAAAAGGACAAAAATCAATTCGACTCGAAATTAGTCACCTTAAACGGTCAAAAAGTGGCAAATGGGAGCGATTTCGATGCCGACACCGGCAGACTGCTCCCCGGTCGCCAGGTGACACTTTTGGATCAAGCCACCGCCACCGCCTTAAAAGAACGCATCCAAGACAAAATCTGGCGCGTTAGCCACACCGAAGAAAAACCCACCACTCGCAAACCATCCCCCCCCTTCACCACCTCCACCCTACAGCAAGAAGCTAACCGGAAACTGGGCATATCCGCCAGGGACACCATGCGAATCGCCCAAAATCTCTACGAACAGGGCTACATCACCTATATGCGGACCGATTCCGTCCATCTTTCCGATCAGGCCATCACCGCCGCCCGCAATTGTGTAGAACAAATGTACGGCAAAAACTACCTCAGTCCCCAACCCCGGCAATACACCACCAAAAGCAAAGGCGCGCAGGAGGCCCACGAAGCCATCCGGCCCGCCGGCAGTAGCTTTCGCCTACCCCGGGAAACCGGCCTAAGCGGACTAGAATTCGCCCTCTACGACCTAATCTGGAAACGTACCGTCGCCTCACAGATGGCCGATGCCCGTATTACCCAGATCGCCGTCAATATTCAGGTGGAAAATGCCGGATTTCGCTCCTCCGGCAAAAGAATCGACTTCCCCGGCTTTTTCCGCGCCTATGTGGAAGGTTCCGACGATCCCGAAGCCGCCATCGACGACCAAGAAATAATCCTACCCCCCCTCAACGTCGGTGATACCCCCAATTGTCGGAAACTAGAAGCCATTAGCCACGATACCCAACCCCCCGCCCGTTATAGCGAAGCCTCACTGGTAAAAACCCTCGAAAGTGAAGGAATCGGGCGACCCAGCACCTACGCCACCATTCTCGGCACCATTATCGATCGCGGTTATGCCCAAATGCGGAATAAAACCCTCATTCCCACCTTCACCGCCTTCGCCGTCGTCGGTCTATTAGAAAATCATTTCCCCGACCTCGTAGATCCCAAATTCACCTCGAAAATGGAAGAAACCCTCGACGACATCGCCACCGGTTCCGCCCAATGGTTGCCCTATCTCGATCGCTTCTATCGCGGCGAAAAAGGGCTAGAAAGCCAAGTCAAAGAGCGCGAGAGTCAAATTAACTCTAGCACCGCTAAATCGGTGATTTTAGAGGATTTGCAGGCAACCATCAAGATCGGCAAGTACGGTCCCTATCTAGAAGTCTCCCGAGGCGATGAAATCCTCACCGCTTCCATCCCTGCCGATTTAACCCCGGCGGATCTGAACCCCGAACAGGTAGAAACCCTGCTGCGACAAAAAACCGAAGGTCCGGACAAAATAGGTCTTCATCCCGACACCGGAGAGCCAATTTATCTGCTGGTGGGTAGTTACGGCCCCTACGTCCAGTTAGGAGATGTCAGCGATGACAATCCCAAACCGAAACGCGCCTCCCTACCCAAAGGAGTCAAACCCGAGGACATCACCCTCGAACAAGCGGTGGGTTTATTAGCAATGCCGCGACTGCTGGGAACCCATCCCCTCACCGGAGGCAAAATCAAAGCCAGTTTAGGGCGTTTCGGTCCCTATGTGGTTCAGGAAGAGGGCAAAGAAAAAGAATATCGTTCCCTGAAAGCCAGCGATGATGTCTTAACTATAACTCTCGATCGAGCCTTGGCCTTATTAGCCGAACCGAAAAAAGCTCGCGGCGCTCGTGGTTCTACCAAACCACCCTTAAAAGAATTGGGCAAACATCCCGACGACGGCGAATTGGTGGGATTGTACGAGGGTCCCTACGGAATTTATATCAAACACGGTAAGACCAACGCCAAGATTCCTGAAGGAGAAACCGCCGAAACCCTCACCCTAGAACAAGCTTTAGTCGCCCTAGCAGCCAAGACAACCACTGCCAAGAAAACCACTACCAAGAAAACTACTTCTACCACCACCAAAAAAACTACTTCCCCAAGCGGTAAAACCGGCAAAAGTAAGAAGGTTTAGCGGTTAGTGGTGAGGCAATTTTCCCCGTGGTCAATTCCTCACCTGATGCGGCGACAAATCCGGTTGGCTTTTTTGTCCTTGGCACCACTTTGAACGGGCTGCTCATATACCCCAAATTCCCCTACTGTAAAGCGATCGCCATCGCTTCTTGGGGAATTTGCCGGTAAATTGGTTTTAAAAATTGTTCTATGGCATCGGATTCGGGGGCAGCGAGGGGAAAATTGCCTAAAATATCGAGAATGGTTTGATTTTCATTCCCCGGCGTAATCACAACGAGGGAGGGATCTAGCTCTTCATCGTACTGCCAAAAGCGATCGATAGCACTTTCGGGGGCAGTTTTTTCGACTACTGCGGGGGGTTCACTAACGGCTAAAGGTTGATTATCAGAGGAATAGGAGCGTTTTTCGCGTAAAGCTTCCAGAATTTGGTTTTTGGTTCGGCCGCGCAGTTGCAAAAGCAGGAAGGGATCGACACTAAAACGATCGCCCAATTGATAATATACTGCTCCTATATGTTTGCAGGGGTTGGCTTGATCGGGACAGGTACAACGAGAGCGAATATCGGCTAGGGAAAAGGGAAATAAATTCACCCCACTATCGATAAAAACACGCTCGATATGATCGGGCATTTGTCCCGTGAGCAATTGAGCGGAATAAATGGCCTTTTTGGAGAGAAGCTTAATAATATAGTCCCATTCTTCATCACTAAAAGCGACTAGGGATAAATCCACTATATAAGGCTCTGGTTCACTGCCTTGTACTCTGGCAATAACTTGCGAGTCTTCAAAGTCAATACTTAAAACATTGCCTTCTCTGGCGTAAAGTCTAGCTCGTTCCAAGCGTTTTTTAAAGCGATAGGAATCGAGTAGTTCTAGCCATTTTTGTACCCACCAAGCTTGTTCTGTCATTTTTTATTTCGCCAATTCAAAAATGAAACACATCAACCTTAAGAGTTGACAGAGAAAGGCTCATCAGGTATATTCTGATCTTTAACAACAACAAATCAGACCCAAAAACGAAGCCCTCAACATCTTAACATAGAACAAAGAAACTTGCTCTACCAACTTGGTCAAGAGGTAAATTTATCTCAACGGCAAATAGCCGTCTTGCTGGGATGTCATCAAAGCAAGACCGGAGCCAGAATTAAGAAGGAATCAAAGTTCCCTCGGATGCTATCTACAAAGCTACAGCACAAGCTGATACCAAATCGGTTTTTAATAGTGTGATTAACTCCCAATCGAACTTTAAAAATCCACTCCCCACTTCCCACTCTCCTATACTTTTTAAACAGGATTTAGTATGAGAGTGAGACTCGCCGAAACAACTGAAAACAACCCTTTTAAAAAGTAACTGAGTCGGTGGTAGAAGGGAACGAATTGAAAAATCCTTAAGCCAGAGGAAATAGAAAGAGCCGTAAACTTAATTAACCATCCTCCTCGAAAATGTCTTGACTATCGTACCCCGAATGAGCTATTATGTGATAGCTCAGACAGTGATGAAATTCAGAATTGAATTGGCAAGATGTACACAAAAACGAGGATTTTAGGTATGAGGACAGAACAGAAAAATCCACAATTAAATTGTCATAAATTAGCAGAAGTATTTTTATCAAATCCCTTAATTGAAGATTGCTATTTTATGGTACGAGAGGATGAATTAGTCGCCTATATCGTTTCCTCTGGAGCTTGGAATTCTGAACAATTGTCCTCCGATTTACAGTCTCAGTTACCGGACAATCTTCTACCTAATATCTATGTGCAAATTTCCAGTTTACCCTTAACCGATAGCGGTGATGTCGATGAAACTGCATTAAAGAATATTGAAATTATCGATAATCATCAAGTTCAGGAAACAGAAGAAAAACTGCGCTCTTTGTCAGATATCGATCAAGTTGCTGTCGTCATGACTTCTAAAAAGAACAAAATTTTACCCCTACATCTATCCGAATTATTGCCCTTAAAAATAGAGAAAAAAAATGATCATCAAAAATCTGAAACCCCGATTCATCTGGGGATTCACACTTCTAACAATCAATCTGGAATCAGTCACGGACAGCTTTTAGAAGAATCTGAACTTCAACCGAAAACCTTGGCAGAAATCCTCCAAAAAGCTGCTGAAAATTATTCAAATAAAGGGATTATTTATATTCAATCTAATGGATCAGAAGTTTTTCAATCCTATCAACAATTATGGGAAGACGCTCAACAAATACAAGCCGGATTACAAAAGCAGGGTTTACAAGCTCACGATAAAGTAATTCTTCAGCTATCGGAAAACTATGATATCATTTCCGCATTTTGGGGGTGTCTTTTAGGGGGATTTATTCCTGTTATTATTTCAGTGCCACCCAGCTATAAAGATTTTAATAATGAAATTCATAAAATATGTCAAGTTTGGCAGTTGTTAGATGAGCCTATTATTATCACAAATCAATCCCGTCAGCAAGAGATAAAATATTTAGAACAATGGTTGCCTAATCAACCCTTAAGCTTGAGTTTTATTGAAGAATTAAAAACTCATTCTCCCCATCAGCCTCCTATTGGTCAACCGGATGATATCGCGTTCTTTAATCTAACATCAGGCAGTACAGGAATACCGAAATGTATCTCATTAACCCATAAAAATGTCATCTCTCGTGCGCGAGGAACAAACATCATTTGTGAACATCAAAACGACGATATTATTCTTAATTGGCTTCCTTTTGATCATATTGGAAGTATTTCCGACTGGAATATTCGCTGTGTCCAGTTAGGATGCCAAATGGTTTATGTTCAAACTGAATATATATTAGGTCGTCCTTTGAATTGGTTAGATTTAATTGATCAATATCGAATTACCCACAGTTGGGCTCCTAATTTTGCCTATAATTTGATCAATGAAGCTTTAAAAAAAGAACCGGATCAAAATTGGAATTTAGATTGTGTCAAATTCTTTTTGGCAGCGGGTGAAGCCGTTTCTGGTCAAGCAGTTGGAGAATTTATTAACACCCTTCATCTTCAATATAATCTGAAAAAAACGGCGATGCGTCCTGCTTTTGGGATGGCAGAAATGGGGTCAGGAATTACCTATTATCAGCCTACAGATCAACAGCCATTACTCTTTCATACGGTTGATAAATTATCCTTGAATTCTTCCCTAAAACGAGTCCATCCTGAACATCCCAATGGTGCAACCTTTACGGATTTAGGATTACCCATTCCGGGTATATCAATTAGAATTGTTAATGCTGATAATTCCCTATTACCAGAAGAAACCATTGGTCATTTACAAGTTAAAGGAGATGCAGTTTCACCGGGGTATTATAAAAACCCAGAAGCGAATCAAGACGCTTTCTTAAAAGATGGCTGGTTTAAGACAGGAGATTTAGCATTTATTAGTAACGGTCATTTAGTTATTACTGGAAGAAGTAAAGAAACCATTATTATTAATGGAGTCAATTATTATAGCCATGAAATTGAAACTGTGGTTGAAACCATTGAAGAAGTAGAAGTGTCCTACACCGCCGCTTGTGCTGTTTATGATCCTAGGAATAGTACCGATCAATTAGCTTTATTTTTTAGTGCAGAAACCTTTGACCACCAGCATCTAGCGGAACTTCTGAAAAAGATTAGACGAAAAGTAATTAACAGTTTTGGTGTTAATCCTGAATATTTAATCCCCTTAAATAAAACTGAAATTCCTAAAACTTCCATTGGTAAAATTCAGCGATCGCAATTAACAAAACGGTTCGGAAATGGAGAATTTAATTCTATTTTAAAAGAAATAGATCTTTTGTTAGAAAATGCTCAAACCCTTCCTGATT
Source organism: Microcystis sp. M169S2 (assembly GCF_020245865.1). Lineage (NCBI taxonomy): Bacteria > Bacillati > Cyanobacteriota > Cyanophyceae > Chroococcales > Microcystaceae > Microcystis > Microcystis sp. M169S2. Next base: position 20,101 of record NZ_JADBUB010000097.1, on the reverse strand, counting down.
GGTTTTACCAGAAAGTTTGGAAACCTCGATCTCCAGTTAACTTAAAACCAGAACTTTCCAAGTATTGTACTTTAATTTTTCTGGATTGCTTGGGTTTAGGAGCATCTTTAGCAGAAAAAATCCAAGGTCAAAACTTACCCTGTATCACGGTTTTAGCAGCGGAAGAATTTTCTCAAATCAGTCAAAATTGCTATACCCTCAGACCCGGGACAGCCAATCATTATCAACAGTTAATGGCATCTTTATCCGAGCGAAAAATTATCCTTAGCAATATTATTCATCTGGGGACTTATCAAGACTATCAGGGAGAAATTTCAACAATTGAACAGTTAGAAAAAGCACAAGAGCGAGGAATTTATGATTTATTATTTCTAGTTCAAGCCTTAGCTAAAATTCATGATTTTAACTCAAAAATTCAATTGCTATTTGTTTCCAGTTATAGTCAATTTGTCATAGAAACAGATGAAATTGCCTATGAAAAATCTCCAGTTTTAGGACTGATCAAAACCCTAGCTCAAGAACTTCCTTGGTTAAATACTCGTCATCTGGATTTACCTCTGGATCAAACCGAAATTAATCTCAGTTATCTGCTGCAAGAACTATCCGTTTTATCCAAGGAAAGAGAAATTGCCTATCGCAACGGGAAACGTTTAATCGCAGGTTTGGAAAAAGTCAATTTACTTCAACACACCCAACAGGAATTACCCTTTAAATCAGGGGGAATTTATCTGATTACCGGAGGACTAGGAGGGATTGGCAGACAAATTGCTCAGTATTTGCTCAAAAATTATCAAGCTCGTTTACTATTAATTGGAAAAACACCTTTACCAGAAAAACACCTCTGGAGTGAGTACCTCAAAGTCGAAGATCAATTATCCTTAAAAATCAAAAATCTCCAAGCTTTAGAAAACCTTGGGGGAGAAGTCATTTACCAGTCGGTAGATGTGGCTAATTTCACTCAAGTTAAACAGGCTGTAGAACAGGTGAAAAAACAATGGCAAGGAGAACTTAATGGGGTGATTCATCTGGCTGGAATTTACAAAGATTGTTTACTTCTGGACGAAAATCAAGAGGGTTTATCGACAATTCTTCGTCCTAAAGTAATAGGAACTTGGGTTTTACATCAACTTCTCAAAGAATCTCAGGGAATTTTTATTAGTTTTTCTTCCTTGGCTAGTTTTTTTGGAGGAGCGGCTTTGGGTTCCTATGCGGCGGCTAATAGTTTCCTTGAGTCTTTGAACAGCTATCAAAAATCTAAGAATTTGTTCCCCAGTTATTGTTACAGTTGGACAACTTGGCAAGAAACCGGGATTAGCCAAGGTTATCAGATGCAATACATAACCCGATCTCAAGGGTATTATGATATGACAGTACGGCAAGGTTTAGACTCATTTCTAACCAGTTTATATCACAACCAAAGACAATTAATAATCGGTTTAGATGGGAGTAATAGCAAGATTAATCGTTTCACATCTAGGTCTGAAGGATGCCAAAAGTTAACGGCTTATTACACCCGTAAATCTACAGTTCAATCGGTCAATCTACCTAATCATGTTAGTCTAAAAGATCGATTGGGAACGTCCTATCAATGTCCCCTAGTTCTGCGACAATCTCTGCCTATTAAGGATAATGGAGACATTGATAAGCGGCAATTACTCAAGGAACTACAAGGCAAAGAAAATAACGAATTGATAGCACCCAGAACGGAAGCTGAACGTCAAGTTGCTAAGATTTGGCAAAAGGTGTTAAATCTATCTCAAATTGGAATTCATGACAATTTCTTTGAACTAGGAGGACATTCCTTGCTGGCCAGTCAAGTCATCTCTCGTTTACGCGATGTTTTCTCGGTAGAATTGTCTTTGCACAGTTTATTAGAATATCCAACTGTTGCCAGTTTAACTCAAACGATTGAGGTGCTTAATGTAGCCAACAATAGTCAAAGTGTATCCAAAAGTGGTAAAGTTATGACAACAGCCGCAGAAAATTATGAAGAAGGAGAATTATGAAAATAGGTTAACTAAAATTTAAGCTTTTCAGAACCCTTTTGGGAAAAAATGTAAAAAATTGTATCCATCACTAAAATTTATCATCCAGAATATGCTATAAATAGTCTCGGTTTAAAACAGTCTTTTTGTGGAGTATGTAAGCGGTTGCTCCCATAGCAACTGACTTTAACAATAACCACCGACTCCCCGCCATTGATAATTTTTGTTTGGTCTATAGTGTTTAGTCTTTGAGGGACTTAAATTTATGAAAACAGTTGAATTTTTATCGCATCTGAATCATTTAGGTGTGACAATTTGGATGGAAGGAGATAAGCTGCGCTATCGTTCTCCCCAAGGTGTTATGACTCCCGATTTACTCGAACAATTGAAAGAGCATAAAGAAGAACTCATCGTCTTATTGCGTGAACAAGCTGACAATTTTAGTTCGGAAACAGACTATGATGTGGCAATTTGTGGCGGTGGATTAGCGGGTTTAACCTTAGCGAGACAGTTAAAACTTAAACAACCTAATCTTTCCGTTGTTGTTCTTGATAAAATGGCTCGTCCTTTACCCGAAGCTGGTTTTAAAGTGGGGGAATCAACCGTTGAAGTTGGTGCTTTTTATTTAGCAAATACGCTGCAGTTAACCGATTATTTTAACAATCAACATTTATCTAAACTGGGATTACGTTATTTTTTCAAACCTCAAGAAACTGAATTTCATAAAAGACCTGAACTGGGATTATCAGAGTTTCATGATCCTAAATCTTATCAAATTGATCGGGGGAAATTAGAAAATGATTTACGCCAATTTAATATTGAAGCTGGAATTGATCTTAAGGAAAGTTGTTCAGTTCAAGACATCGAGTTTGCTGAAGGGCTACAGCAACAGCATAAAATTATTTATACTCAAGGTAGTGGAGCGAATCAAAAAACTCATTGTATTAAATCCCGATGGGTTGTCGATGCGATGGGTCGCCGTCGATTTATACAGAAGAAACTCGGTTTAGCGAAACCTAATCATAATAATTACAGTGCGGTTTGGTTCCGAGTTGAGTGTCGTTTTGATGTCAGCAATTTTGTGCCAGCCAGTGAAGAAAAATGGCATCGGCGTGTTCCTAATAACAACCGTTATTATTCTACAAATCATTTATGCGGTGAAGGATACTGGGTTTGGTTAATTCCTTTATCCACAGGTTATACCAGTATTGGCATTGTGACTCGTCAAGATATTCACCCGTTAAAAAATTATCATAACTATGAATTAGCCTTGCAGTGGTTAAGGGAAAATGAACCCGTTTTAGCGGCTCATTTAGAAGGTAAATCCCCTGAAGACTTTAGAAAGATGCCGAAATATAGTTACTCCTCCAAACAAGTCTTTTCCTTTGATCGTTGGACTTGTGTTGGTGAAGCCGGTTTATTTCCCGATCCTTTTTATTCCCCTGGTTCAGATAGTATTGGTTTTGGCAATTCTTTAACCACCCAAATGATTGAACTTGACCTTAAAGGTCAACTAACTCCCGAAAGAGTTGACGATGCCAATCACTTTTATTTAACCTATCACGATGGGTTAACCTTTAATATCCAAAATTCCTACAACTGTATGGGAAATGGGATAGTGATGGCAACAAAAATGATCTGGGATACGTTAGCTGGATGGACATTTGGTTGCTTAATGATGTTTAATTCCATCTTCCTTGACCCGGAACTTAAGATGAAAGTTCAACAGATTAATGCAGAATTTTTCCCTCTTTCCTATCGAATACAACAACTATTCCGAGATTGGGCAAATCAATCCCTGGGTCGGGTTAGCTTTGAATTTATTGATTACTTAGCAATCCCCTTTGTGAATGAACTGCGAACCCGGAATTTACAATCTAATAAAACCGAAGCTGAAATCATAGAAGCTTATCGAGCCAGCTTAAAATTATTAGAAGAATTTGCTCAAGTCATTTTTCAAATTGCCTTAGAGGATACCAGTCCCGAACTGTTAACTAAAATTAACGAACACCCCTGGTTAAATGCTTGGGCAATTAGTTTGGATGCCAGTAAATGGGAGACTGATGGGCTGTTTTCTCCTAAGAACGAACCTCGTAATTTACACAGCATTAAAAAACAATATTTAGAGGCAATAAACCGATAAAAATAGACGAATCAAGTTGATTGGATTTCTAACAGTAGCTCAAGTTAGGGCTACTGAACCCAGCCAAACATCACCCCCATTCCAAAAATACCAGAACATTAATTAAGGAAAAGGATACTATTAATGAAAGTCGCAGAATTTTTATCTTACTTAAATAGTTTAGACATCAAGCTTTGGCTTGAGGAAGAAAAGTTAAAATATCAAGCTCCCCAAGGAGCAATGACACCAGAAATTAAGCAAGAAATCGGGACAAGAAAACCAGAAATTCTCACTTTTTTAAGAAGTGCAACAACACCATCTAAACCCCTTGAATCCGTAATTAATAGCGTTGCCCGAACTGAAGATTTACCCCTATCTTTTGCTCAACAGAGAATGTGGTTTCTCTATCAGATGGATCGGCAAAATCCAGCTTATAATGAAGCTCTAACCATCCGTTTAACGGGACGCTTAAACATTGATATTTTAGAGCAAACGATTAATGCTATTATTCAACGCCATGAGAGCTTACGGACAACCTTTCCAATGGTTGAAGGAAAACCTATTCAAAAAATTGCTCCATCTCTGAAGATTAAATTATTAGTTGTTAATTTAAAAGATATCCCCCAAGAGCAAATTGACAAACAGATTATTGAAGAACTACAAAAACCCTTTGATTTAACCCAATCTCCCCTATTACGATGTACTCTGTTTGATCTGGGATATGAAAATTATATTTTAGTCAACGTCTTCCATCATATTATTATCGATGGTTGGTCAAAAGGCATTTTATTTAAAGAATTATCTGAATTTTATCAGGCATTTTTATCCAATTCAACCGTAGATTTACCCGAATTACCTATACAATATGCGGATTTTGCGGTATGGCAAAGACAATGGTTACAAGGTGAAATCTTAGAAAATCAGTTAAATTATTGGAAAAAACAATTAACGGGTGCCCCTCCTTTATTAGAACTTCCAACCGATAAACCCCGTCCAGCTACTGCCAATTTTCGAGGTCATAGTATCTCGTTTCAAATTGACTCAGAACTCACAGAAAAACTGAAACTTTTGAGCCAAAAGTCGGGGGTGACTTTATTTATGACCTTACTGGCTGCTTTAAACACTTTACTCTTTCGTTATAGTGGTCAGGATGATATTTTAATCGGGACACCCACCGCCAACCGAAACCGACAAGAAATTGAACCTTTGATTGGTTTTTTTGTCAATACTTTAGTGCTGCGGAATTCCCTAGAAGGAAATCGGACTTTTTCAGGATTATTACAGCAAGCTCGCAATGTTGTTTTAGAAGCTTATGCCAATCAAGATGTACCCTTTGAGCAAGTGGTTGATGGGTTAGAAATAGAACGAAGTTTAAGTTATAATCCCTTATTTCAGGTAATGTTTGCGCTGCAAAATGCCCCCCTCAATGCTTTAGAATTACCCAATTTAAAAGCTCAATATCTAGCCGTTGAAAACCAGAGAATTAAATTTGATCTCAGCTTAGTTTTAGAGGAAATTGAAACCGAAAAAGGAGCTTATTTAGAAGGTTTTTGGGAATATGATAGCGACCTATTTACCGCCGAAAGAATTACCCGCATGGTGGGTCATTTCCAAACTTTATTAAAAGGAATTGTAGCCAATCCTCAGCAAACCGTCGGGGAATTACCGTTACTGACTGAATCGGAAAAACAGCAATTATTAGTAGAATGGAATCAAACTCAAACGTCTTATCCTCATCATTACTGTATTCATCAGTTATTTGAAGAACAGGTTGTTAAAACACCTGATGCTATAGCGGTCATCGATGGAGAACAATCCCTCACCTATGAACAGTTAAATCAAAAAGCCAATCAGATTGCCCGTTATTTACAAAAATTAGGGGTTAAACCAGATCAATTAATTGGGATTTGTGTCGAGCGATTGCCCTTAATGATTATTGGATTTTTAGGAATCTTAAAAGCTGGAGGAGCTTATGTACCACTGGACACAAGCTATCCCGAAGAACGACTTGAATCTATCATAAATGATGCTGAAATCAAAATTTTATTAACGCAACAGCACCTCATCAAAAAACTACCAACAACAGTCAATCAATTGATTTGTTTAGAACAAGATGAAGACCCAATTAAACAACAAAGTAAACAGAATCCTCTCAGTCATGTTAACGCTGAGAATTTAGCCTACGTCATCTATACTTCAGGTTCTACAGGTAAACCTAAAGGAGTTGCTATTCCCCATCGAGGAGTGACTCGTTTAGTCTGTAATACTAACTATATATATTTAAAACCAACTGATAGAATGGCTCAGGTTTCTAATCCTTCTTTTGATGCCGCTACTTTTGAAATTTGGGGGGTGCTGATACATGGCGCACAGTTAATAGGAGTAGATAAAGATACAGTTCTTTCTCCTGAAAAATTTGTTCATTTTCTCCAAAAATATCAAATTACTATTTTATTCTTAACGACAGCGTTATTTAATCAGTTAGTTCAGACTATTCCCCATGCTTTTCAAAGCTTAAGATATTTACTTTTTGGTGGCGAAGCAGTTGATCCTCAATGGGTCAAAGAATCCCTTAATAAAGGAACCGCTCAAAATTTACTTCATGTTTATGGGCCAACAGAAAGCACAACTTTTACCTCTTGGTATTTAATTAAAAATATTCCTTCAGAAGCTACAACTATTCCAATTGGTCGTCCTTTAGCTAATACAGAAATTTATATTCTTGATCCCTATTTGCAACCTGTTCCTATTGGTGTTAAAGGCGAATTGCATATTGGTGGTGATGGTTTAGCCCGTTGTTATCTCAATCGTCCTGACTTAACTGAACAAAAATTTATTCCCAATCCTTTTAGTCAAGATTCGTCAGCACGTCTGTATAAAACAGGTGATATAGTACGCTATTTAGCCGATGGGAATATTGAATTTATTGGACGGATTGATCATCAGGTAAAAATCAGAGGTTTTAGAATTGAATTGGGCGAGATAGAAGCCGTTTTATTTCAGCATCCTCAAGTCAAAGATGGAATTGTTATCGCCAGAGAAGATCTACTTGGAATCAAGCGTTTGTATGCTTATGTTGTTCCGAAAGATAAACAACTCACTCAGCCAGAATTACGAATTTTTCTCCAAGAAAAGCTGCCCAATTATATGATTCCTGCTTTCTTGATTTTCTTAGATGCTTTTACTCTTAATCAGAATGGAAAAATTGATCGCAGTGTTTTACCTATACCAGAAATTGATGTTAATGAATTAGAAAATTATCTTCTTCCTAGTAACGAGAAAGAAACAATTCTAGCCCAAATTTGGCAGGAAGTTTTAGGGCAAAATCAAATTAGTATTAATGAGAATTTCTTTGAATTAGGAGGCGATTCAATTATCGCCATTCAAATTGTCGCTAAAGCTAATCAAGCGGGATTAGAAATTACTCCTAAACAACTATTTAGCTATCAGACAATCGCTCAATTAGCCACCGTAGCGGAGACAACTGCTATCACTGAAATTGACCAGGGATTAGTTACAGGTGAAGTCCCCTTAACTCCGATTCAAAAATGGTTTTTTGAACAAAACTGGCCCGAACGTCATCACTTTAATCAATCTATCTTGTTAGAGGTTCCCAATAATCTACAACCAGATTTATTAAAACAAACTATTTCTAAATTACTCTATCACCATGATGCCTTGCGGTTACGGTTTGTTCAACAAGGAGAAAAATGGCAACAAAATCACAGCGATGATTGCAATAATTTTGCTTTTGAAAAGGTGGATTTATCCCATCTATCTTGCGATGAACAATTAACCAAGATGGCAGAAATTTCCGAGGTTCAACAACGGGTACTCAACTTAGAGGAAGGTCCCTTAATGGCGGTGGTTTTCTTCGCCTTGGGTGAGAGTGGAAAAATGTTAATTGTAATTCATCATTTAGCAGTAGATGGAATTTCTTGGCGGATTATCCTCGAAGATTTCGTCACTATTTACCAGCAATTAGAAAACCAAAAGCCCCTGCAACTTCCTCCTAAAACCAGTTCTTTTAAAACTTGGGCTGAGGAACTGCAAAACTATGCTAAAACCCCAGAATTTTACGCTCAATTCAAGTATTGGCTAAACCGTGATTTTCCCTCAATTTCTCCTCTTCCTTTGGACTGTCAAGGTGAAGCTCAGTCCAACATTGTTGCCCATGCCAAAACGGTTTCTTTCACCTTAACCGAAGAACAAACCCGCTTACTATTACAGGAGGTTCCGCAAGCTTATAACACCCAAATTAATGATATTTTATTGACTGCTTTAGTCCAAGCTTTTGGCCATTGGACAGGAAGTGATCAGCTTTTGCTTGACATGGAAGGTCATGGAAGAGAGAATGTAATTGAATCCGTGAATTTATCTCGAACTGTGGGTTGGTTTACCAGTATTTTTCCCGTCTTTTTCACCTTAGAAAATCTTCACCATCCGGGTGAATGTCTCAAGTCCATTAAAGAGCAATTACGACAAATTCCGAATCGGGGATTTGATTATGGAATTGGATATTATCTGAATTCAGATTTAACGATTCAATCCCCGTTAAAAAATTACCCTAAAGCTCAAGTCAGCTTTAATTATTTAGGTCAATTTACAAGCCATCAAATCGGCGAGATAGGCTGGAAATTATCTCAAGAATCCAGTGGTTCCATTCATAGTCCTTTGGGACAACGTTCCCATTTAATTGCGATTCATGGAATTGTGGTTGATGGGCAACTTGATATGGAATGGCAATATAGTGAAAATTTTCATCATCAAACAACGATCAAAAATTTAGCCGCTGCCTATCGAGATTCTTTAGAAAGCCTGATTAACCATTGTTTATCGGTAGAAGGAGGCTATACTCCATCGGATTTTCCCGATGCGGATCTTAATCAGGCAGAATTAGATGAACTGCTTTCAGAACTTGATTTTTAAACTCAATTTAATGTTTAACCCTCATGCTTGATAACAACTATGTCATCGCCTAATCTTCCCAGTGAAATTGAAAATCGTAAAAGCGAACATCTGCGAGTTTGTATCGAAGAAGATGTAGAATTTCAACAACTTACAAGCGATTTAGAAAAATATCGTTTTACCCATTGTTGTCTTCCTGAACTTGACCGTAGCGATATTGAACTGGGGACAACCTTTTTGGGGAAATCTCTAAAAGCTCCAATTCTCATCTCTTCCATGACTGGAGGAACAGAATTAGCCCATTTAGTCAATACTCGATTGGCAACGGTCGCTCAACGCTATGGTTTAGCGATGGGGGTGGGTTCTCAACGCATTGCACTCGAACAACCGGAATTAGCGCCGACCTTTGCAGTCCGTTCTCTGGCACCAGATATTCTCCTGTTAGCGAATTTAGGGGCTGTACAGTTAAATTACGGCTGCGGTTTAGAAGACTGTTTAAAATTGGTGGAATTATTAGAAGCTGATGCCTTAATTCTGCATCTCAATCCTTTACAAGAATGGGTGCAATCGGGAGGCGATTCTAATTTTAAAGGGTTACTCGCTAAAATTCAGCAAATTTGCGCTCAATTACCCGTTCCTGTCATCGCCAAAGAAGTCGGAAATGGCATCTCTGCGGTGATGGCCAAACAATTAATTGAAGCCGGAGTCGCCGCGATTGATGTGGCGGGAGCCGGAGGCACGTCCTGGGCCAAAGTCGAAAGCCAAAGAGCCAAAGACAACAGACAAAGGCATCTCGGACAAGTTTTTGCCGATTGGGGTTTACCTACGGCTGAATGTATTACCGCCATTCGGTCAATGAATTCAACCATTCCTTTAATTGCTTCTGGGGGCTTAAAAAATGGCTTAGACCTTGCCAAATCCATCGCTTTAGGAGCCGATTTAGGAGGGTTGGCTCGACCGTTTCTCGTAGCAGCGATTGAATCAGAAGCCGCCGTTGATGAGTTGGTAAAATTTTTAATTGCTGAACTTGAAATTGTTTTATTTTGCACCGGAAATCCTAATTTATCCACCCTTAAAAATTCAGGAGCCTTAAAACCATGTTAAAGTTTTCAATGGAATTGTGTTATCCCCAGCTTGATGTCAAAACCTTAAGCGTTGGCACTTTGGGTCCAAAAGAAACCAGTAGTGAACAAACCTTAAATTATCTAATTTCTCAATGGAAATTACAACAGATTTCGGTTAATAGTCATTTATTTGATAGCTTTACAGATTTAAAAGAATCTTTACTCGAAAATCAGATAGATTTGGCGTTAGTCCCCCATGCCTATGAAAAAATTAATGATTTCTATATGGAACCGAGGTTTAAACTAGGTTTTATCTTCACCTATCCCACACCCGTTTACGGATTAGCCAAGCGAAAAAATGAAGAAATCGTTTTAGAAAATTGTACCCTGGTTACTCATCCCGCTCCTCTTCCTTTACTTCCCTATTTATTACCTGGCGACCTGAATCAAAATAAGATGAAAATCAAATTTGTCAATTCTACCAGTGTGGCCGCTATTCAAGTTAAACAAGGGTTGGCAGATTTAGCCATTACCAATGAAAATGCCCTCCGAGAATATGATTTAGAATTTATTTCACAATATGGTAAAATTGAGATGAGTTGGTCTTTATTTCACAAAAAGGAAAACACCATGATTCAAAGTATTTATTTACCTGTGCATACCTAAAAAAACTCCCTATCCGCTCAAAATAGTTGCCTTCATCACATAAAAATAATTGAGAGTTTAAATCTCAATTTCATTTTGAACCTGTACCCTAAAATCATGTCTGAATTTTTCCCAATTCCCAAGCCTATTAAACTCAATCCTCATGTAGAATTAGAGGTTTTTCAATGCCAAGATACCATTTTTCAATTATACGTTATAGCTCCTAATGCTAAACTTGAATCCCACCAACATCCTGAAAGTCAAATTGGCATGGTATTCTCAGCAGAACTAGAACTGTATATTAAAGATTTGATTAAACCCTTAAGACCTTTGCAAGATGTTTATATAGCTGATGGCAATATTCCTCATGGTGCTTTTAATCCTTTATCAGAACCGATGATTGGATTTGATCTTAAACGGATTACCTCTGCTTTACCGTCAGAAGATGTTTTATTAACACTATCCAACAACCAAGATAAAAACACTCATTTACCTTGTCAATCTGTTAAGGGTTCTTGGTTTGAAATTGTTATGATGAAAATCCCTTCTGGTTATTCCATTCCCCCACATCAAGGTGAGCAAGAAGAAATCGGATTTATTTTGAATGGAAAATTAGAAATCTCCATAGAAAATGAAGGACAGTTTTTAGAATATGGTCAAATTTATTATGCTCCTTCAAAAGTTTTAAAAAAGGGATATAATTCATCGAAACAAGATATTAATTTGATTAAAATTTTAATTTAGTTCGTTTTATGATTTTAAGTTTAACCTCAAAATGCTAGGACAAAGTTTATGGATTTAGGATTAAAAGATAAAGTGGCTTTGATTACGGGAAGTAGTGCGGGAATTGGGTTTACCATTGCTGAAAAATTAGCAGAAGAAGGCTGTCACTTAATTATTTGTGGTCGCAATTCCCAACGCTTAGAACAAGCTTATCAATCTCTGGCTCAAGCTTATCCTGTCCAAGAAATTCTGCGTTTAGTGGCTGATGTCCATCAAGCTCAAGATTCTGAACAATTAATACAGAACTCTTTAAATCAATATGGCAAAATTGACATTTTAGTAAATAATTCTGAAGGAGCTAACTTTGCTGAGAATTTAATTGAAAACCTTTCCGATGAAGATTGGTTAAACGTTTTTCAAGGAAAATTAATGGGTTATATTCGATTAACCAATTTAGTGTTACCGATTATGAAAAAACAACATTGGGGAAGAATTGTTAATATCATTGGGACATCGGGAAAAGAACCATCTCCTCGTTTAGTTAAATCGGGTGTTGTCAATGCAGCTTTAATGAATTTTACCAAATCAGTAGCTAGACAAACCGCCCCCTATAATGTTTTAATTAATAGTGTTAACCCCGGCGTTATTGACACCCCTAGACATCGAGAATATTTAGAAATTTATGCCAAAAAGCAAGGAACAACCCCAGATTTAATCCGAGAAGGAATTCTAAAAACAATTCCCATGAATCGGATTGGTACGACTGAAGAATTTGCTAATCTCGTTGTATTTTTAGCTTCTGAATGTGCGAGTTATATAACGGGAATTACGATTCCGATAGATGGGGGTTTATCCTCGTCAGCATTTTAAATTGATCTGTCAAGCCAAAATCAACAACCACAAGTGTTATGAATAGCGAATCTAAATCTCAAATGTTAGACAAATTTGTTCCCTATTATCCGACTAAAGATACTCGTAACTTTCCCATTTTTTCCTATCTTATCAATAATGTTAATATTTGGAGGCTGAAACACAAATTTAAACAAGAGCTTGAACAACCTTCGGTGATCCTGGTTTATCAAATGGGTAAAGTTGGTTCTGCTAATCTTTATCTGGCTATTAAAAGAACCTTTCCAGAAAAAGCGGTGTATCATGTTCATAATTTAAACCCAGAAATTGTTGCCAAAATTTGGGATAAAATTCATCTTACTCAACCTTATTATTTGAGTACGATAGAACATTCTTTGACCACCAAATATTTAAGTGATCATCTCGAAACAATTAAGGATAAGGATAAGATCAGAATTATTGCGGGAGTAAGAGATCCCATCGCTCGTAATATTTCTTGGTTTTTGCAAATTATCGATTGTGAGTCTGCTTTTCCCCAATTTTTCCGAAAATTTAAGGAAGGATTAATTACAATTGACGATATGGTAAATTGTTTTTGGTCACAAAAATTTGTTTTTAGCAAACAGTTTGATTGGTTTGAATTAGAGTTAAAATCTGTTTTTGGAATTGATATCAGTGAGATTGATTTTCCCAAAGAAAAAGGTTATACAATTGTTGAATTTCCTGACAAAAAAATTGAGTTATTATTATTCAAATTAGAAAAACTTGACTCTTGTTTACAAGAAATGACACAAGCTTTCTTTGGAATTGAGAAATTAGATTACCAAAAATTGAAATTGATTGACGTAGATTTGGAGTATCATCGTATCTATGAAAATTTTAAAAATAGTCTCACCTTTAGTGATGAATATTTAGAAGAAATTTATGATCAACCATTAGTGAGTCATTTTTACACCGATGAAGAAATTAACAAATTTAAACTCAAGTGGTCTAGTCAACGTTAAAGGTAATTCGTTCTAAGTTTATCGTATTTATTGAATAAAATTTGATTCAATAAACTCACGCACATTTTTATTTAATCTATTGGGAAAAATAATGGTAACACCTCAACAATCTAGGGTTAGTAAAAAAGATATTGAATCCATTTATCCCCTTTCTCCCATGCAGCAGGGGATGCTGTTTCATTCTTTATATAATCCAGAATCAAAGACGTATTTATCACAAATTCAAATCACCTTGCAAGGCAATTTAGATATTAATGCGTTCCAACAAGCTTGGCAAAAAGTAGTAGATAGACATAGTATTTTACGGACTTGTTTTGCTTGGAAAAAAACCAAACAGCCTTTACAAGTGGTTAGAAAAAATGTCACCTTGCCTTGGTTTAATCAGGATTGGCGATCACATTCTCCCGCCGAACAAGAAACTAAATTTCAGGAATTATTAACCTCTGATAAAGAGCAATATTTTGAATTAGATAAAGTCCCCTTAATTCGATGTCATTTAATTCGATTTGAAGATCAAAAATATGAATTTATCCATACTGGACATCATATTTTATTAGATGGTTGGGCAACAGCAATTCTGTTGAAAGAAGTTTTCGATTTTTACGCTGGACTCATCAACTATCAACCCGTCAATTTACCCACACCCCGCCCTTATCAAGACTATATTAATTGGCTACAACAGCAAGATCAAACTGAAGCCGAACGATTTTGGCGAAAAAATCTTCAAGGTTTTACCTCTCCAACTCCATTAGTCGTTGATAAACCGTTAAATCCTCTTGTTACTCAAAGTAAAAATTATCTTGATCAAAAATTAAAACTTTCTCCAGAAATTACCAGTCGTCTGAAATTACTCGCCCAAGAATATCGCCTTACTCTTTCTACCCTAATTCAAGGAGCTTGGGCTTTATTATTGCATCATTATAGTAGTGAATCTGATATTGTATTTGGGGCAACCGTTTCGGGACGACCGCCCAATTTTACTGGGATTGAATCGATGGTGGGGATGTTTTTAAATACCTTACCCGTTCGCATCCAAATTGAGTCTCAACTTGAATTATTAACTTGGTTTCAACAATTACAACAAGAGCATTTAGAACGAGAGCAATATAGTTATAGTTCTCTAATTGATATTCAAAAATGGAGTGAAATTCCTGCCCCTCATTCAGTTTTTGAAAGTTTTGTTGTCTTTGAAAATTTACCCTTTAGCGAAAATGATAGTGATAATTTAGGCGGTTTACAAGTCGGTGAAATGCAAGATTATGGCAATGCTGATTATCCCTTAACGGTTATTGTCACCCCTGGAGAAGCCTTAAGTATTAAAATTATTTATCCTCAAGAACGATTTGAAAATGACACCATTGAACGGATATTAGGTCATTTTAAAACCTTATTAGAAGGAATCGCCATTAATCCCCATCGTCGGATTCAAGACTTACCTTTATTAACGGAAGCTGAACGTCAATTATTATTAATTGAATGGAATCAAACTGCACCTGAAAAACTCCTAAAACAGTGCGTTCATGAATTATTTGAGCAACAAACTCTCAAAACTACTTCAGCCATTGCCGTTGTTTTTCAAGAGCAACAATTAACCTACCAAGAACTGAATGAATCTGCTAATCAACTGGCTCATTATTTACGAAAAATTGGGGTGAGTTTTCAATCCTTAGTCGGGATTTGTTTAGAACGATCTCTTAATATGGTGATTGCCGTTTTAGCGGTGTTAAAAGTAGGCGGTGTTTGTGTTCCCCTAGACCCAACCTATCCTCAAGAAAGACTTTCTTACATCCTGCAAGACACCCAAATCAAAACCTTATTAACCCAAAAAGATTGTCAATCCCTCTTAAACAGTGAAACCATTTCTCAACGGATTTTATTGGATGAACAAGGGTCAGAAATTGCCTTAGAACCCAAGACTAATCTTGACAACCCAGTGGGTTTAGAGGAGTTGGCCTATATTATTTATAGTTCAGGCTCTACGGGTGTACCCAAAGGGATTATGATCCTGCATCAATCCTTAACGAATATTATTGAGCATCATCAAGCGAAAATGTCACCGGAGAGAAATTTCTTACAATTTGCTCCCTTCAATTTCGATGTTAGCTATCACGAAATGTTTGCAGCCTGGTGTTTAGGAGGAACCTTATTTATTGTTCCAGAAGATGCCCGCTTAGACCTTGCTAAAATAAGTCAATTATTGGCAAATAACCCCATTCATAAAGCGATTTTGCCCGTTACTTTGTTACAACAATTAATTGAAACCTATAGTGAGGAAACCTACTTATTTGCTAACTTGCGTGAAATTATTTCAGCTGGAGAGCAATTACAAATTACTCCAGCGATGATTTCTACATTCAAAAAACTCGAACATTGTACCCTTTACAATTATTATGGTCCCACAGAAGCGGATATCGTTACCAGTTATACCTTTGACCCTAATCCTGAGCTTTGGCCGAAGTATATTCCCATTGGTAAACCCGCGATTAATGTGCAAGTTTATATTTTAAATTCTCATCTTCAACCTGTACCCATCGGAGTCACTGGCGAGTTATATGTTGCGGGTGGCGGTTTAGCGCGGGGTTATTTCAACAATCCCCAATTAACCAAAGAAAAATTTATTGCTAATCCCTTTAGCGATAATTCATTGCTGTATAAAACTGGAGATTTAGCTCGTTATTTACCCAATGGAGACATTGAATATTTAGGAAGAATTGATGATGTGGTGAAAGTTAGAGGTTATAGAATTGAATTAGGGGAAGTAGAAACTATTTTAAATCAACATCCTCAAATTGCCCAAGCCATTGCTACAGTTCAGGGAGAAACCGCCAGAGAAAAATATTTAGCCGCTTATTTTATTCCCCGTCCAGGTGAAACCGTAAACCAAGTTGAATTACGTCATTTCCTTGAAAACTGGCTACCCGACTATATGATTCCCTCTGCTTTTGTGGTGATGGAATCTTTTCAACTCAGTCCTAACGGTAAAGTTGATCGAAAAGTCTTACCAATACCCGATAAAAACCCCTTATCGTTAACTCAAAATTATGTCGCTCCTCGAACTGCAATTGAAGAAGTTTTAGCGGTAATTTGGGCAGAAATTTTAGAAGTCGAACGAGTTGGGATTGAAGACGATTTCTTTCTGTTAGGTGGGCATTCTTTAAAAGTGATTCAACTGATTAGTAAAATCCGTCAAACCTTAGAAATTGAAGTTTCTGTGCGTCAACTTTTTAATCACTCAACCATCAGCCAATTAACTCAAGTCATGATTGAATTAGTGGGGAATGAAGGGTTACTAAATGAAATTGCCGTAACGGTTCAAGAAATTTCCCAACTTTCACCAGAAGAAGTTCAAGCTTTATTATCTCAAAACTAAAAAAAATAAGTCAACCACTTCTGAATTATTAATTACAAATGAAAAACAACTCTCAAGATCAACAAAAATTACTCAAGCTCCTGCTTCAAAAAAAAGGTATTAGTTTTAAAAAAGTAAATACTATACCTAAACGCCAATCATCCAACTCTGAATTAATTCCTATCTCTTTAACTCAGTTAGAACTTTGGTTTTTTGCTCAATTTTATCCAGAAAATTGTATTTATAACTTGCCTTGTATTTATCGCATTGAAGGCTTGCTTAATGTTCCTGCACTAGAGGAAAGCTTAAGAGAAATTGTCAAACGTCATGAAAGTTTGCGGACAACTTTTACTTGTATAGATGGAAAAGTGTTCCAAAAAATTACAGATGATCCAGTTTTTGATTTTTCAAGTCTTGACCTACAAAGACTTAGTGAAGTGGAGCAAAAAAAAGAAACCCAAAGATTGTTATCAGCAGAAATTAACCGATCTTTTGATTTAGAAAAAGATTCATTATTTCGCAGTAAAATTATAAAATTTTCTGAAAATAACTATCTGTTAATTATGACAATCCATCATATTATTGCTGATGGTTGGTCTTTGAATATTTTGACTAAAGAGTTAGGCATTCTTTATGAAGCTTTTTGTCTGAATAAACCTTCACCTTTGCCTGAATTACCGATTCAATATGGTGACTTTTCTCTGTGGCAATGGCAATCAATAAAAGATAATTCATGGCAATCTCAGCTGAATTTTTGGAAGAAACATATAGGGATTAACCCACCCATTTTAAAACTTCCTACTGATTACCCACGCACAACGGCTCAACCTGTTGAAGCAGCTATTCATCATTTCCTCATTTCCCAAAACTTAACAGACGCATTAAAGTCATTAAGTCATCAAGAAAAAGCGACTTTGTATATGACTTTATTAGCCGCCTTAAAAATATTACTCTTTTACTATACAGAACAGACAGAAATTATTATTGGTGGAGTTGCGGCTAATCGTAACCAACCCGAAACACAAGATTTAATCGGACTTATGGTTCAGTTTCTCCCCTTATATACTCATGTAGAAGGTCAAGCCAATTTTCGAGACTTGCTGCATCAAGTAAAAGAGATGAGTTTAGAGTTTGATGCTTATCAAGAAATTCCTTTTATCACGTTAGTGGAAAAATTAAAACCCATTAGGGATACTCAATATGCTTTGTTTCATCAAGTCATTTTCCTTTTCCAGAATGCTCCTAAACAAGATTTAAAATTTATTAATCTGACAGTCACAGACGAGTTATTAAAAATGGATATAGAACCCCATAGTGCCGAAAATGATTTAACTATATCCCTTGAAGAAACTGAGCAAGGTATGAAAGGTGCTTTCGTGTATAAAGCTGATTTATTTACGGCTGAAACTATTACTCAAATGGGACAATATTTTCAGCAGTTATTGAAGAATATTGTCACTGATCCTAATAAAACCATTTCTGATCTATGTCCTTTCTCTGAATCCGTCTCTTTCTCAGACAATACTTCCCCCTTGTCTTTATCAATCAATGAAATTAAATCTAATGACTTACCCCATAATCTAACTAGAGAAACCATGGTCAATATCTGGCAAGAAGTTTTAGAATTAGAAGAAATTAGTGTTAATGATAACTTTTTTGACCTTGGGGGGGATTCTCAAAAAGTTATTCAGGTAATTGATAAAATCGGTAAAATTCTTAAAATTAATTGTACTTTGCGTGATTTTTTTGAAAATCCCACTGTAGCACGTCTAATCACAACCTTTAAAAATAAATGAGTTTAAGCGTATTTCCCTAGCTTTAAAAATGGTATAATTACAAAAAAAATACAGAAAAAAAATGACAAATCATCTCTTTGATTTAACAGGTAAAGTTGCAATTATCACGGGTGCTGCCCGAGGAATTGGTCGGGTATTAGCGCAAGGATTAGCACAAGCTGGAGCTAAGGTAGTAATTGGTGATATTAATCAAGTTGGTGCTGAACAAACGGTTCAACTGATTCAAGAAGCAGGAGGCGAGGCCATCGCAATCCAGACCGATGTTCGTCAACGTCAAGCTTGTCAGAATTTAATTAACCAGACGGTTGCTAATTATGGTCAACTCGATATTATGGTCTGTAATGCAGGGGTTGAAATTCTCAAAAACACTGATGAATTAGAGGAATTTGAATGGGATCAGGTTATTAATGTTGACTTAAAAGGTTATTTTAATTGCGCTCAACTCGCAACCAAACAAATGATCAAACAAGGAACAAAGGGATCAATTATTATGAATTCTTCTATCTGTGCTTTCGTTGCTGTTCCCAAATCTTCAGGAGCATATAGCGCCGCAAAAGGTGGTGTCAATCAATTAGTAAAATCCCTAGCGGTCGAATTAGCTAGTCACAAAATTCGAGTCAATGCTTTTGCACCGGGGTATATGAATAATATGATGGAAGGAACAGAAGGTTTACGTTCAACTTCCGATGAAATGGACGAATTATATACTAGAATTCCCATGAAACGAACCGGAGATTTAGAAGAGTTAATTGGCCCTGTCGTGTTTTTAGCGTCCGAAGCTTCCTCTTATGTAACTGGAGCAATTTTAATGGTAGATGGAGGTTATACTGCTATTTAGCATCAATAATTAAACAATTTTTAGGTTGATTTGTATCCATCAAACCAACCTAAAATCACTGAATTAATCCTATTTAACCCATGTCAAAAATGAACCATAACTCTCAAGACAAACAGAAATTACTCAAGCTGTTACTACAAAAAAAAGGAATCGGTGTAAAAACAAATACGATACCTCCTAGGAATCCGTCTCAACTTGTACCGCTTTCTTTTTCTCAAGAACGACTTTGGTTTTTGTACCAATTAGAAGCTAACGGCTATACCTATAATATGCCGTTTCGCTTTCAAATTGACGGCAATTTGGACGTTAATATCTTTAGAAAAGCTTTGGAAACTATTATGCAACGTCATGAATTGTTGCGAACTTGTTTTCAAGAAGTTGACAAAACTCCTCGACAAATTATTAAATTAAAAATTCAGTTAAATTTGTCTTTATTGGATTTACTACAAGAACTTTCTCATTTATAGGAAGCTTTTTACAAAAATAATCTAATCCTTGACCAAATTTCCCTATTCAATACGGTGATTTTCCCGTTTGGCAAAGACAACAGTTATTTTGCATATTTTACTAAAAGTGGGTTTTTAACACAATAAATGTCGATTTAATCATACCCGATAAGCTGAATTGCACCAGCTTATCTCATCCATTCATTAATTTCACGAGTAAAATCTTATGTTTATAGTTATTTCAAATAAGAACGAGACACTAGGCGACACAATAAGTACGAATAATTTCATCAAGGGGTGTCCCCACAGGAGCATACATTCTTGCCCTCTTTAATGCACTAAAATCATGTTCGATATCATTTAAGTCAGGAG
>NZ_JADBUB010000096.1:0-8157 GCF_020245865.1 Microcystis sp. M169S2 | reverse complement strand
CTCCAGCTACATCAAATGTTCCAAAAAAATATAGAAGAGCTAATGCAAATTAGCCGCTATCGGTTGAAGGATTACATCAAAGGACAAAGAGCGATATCGCTTGCCCTATCTACCTTCTAGCTCGCTTGTCCCCCTCTCAGAACCCTAACAACAATTTTTGATTTTTACAAGGGGTCTAATAATCACTGATTTTCATTGACTAATACCCGTCCGGATAGATCGTAAATCATAATATCCCATTGGCCATTTTTTGCCACTTCAAAAGCCACTTTAGAACCATCGGCACTGATGATCGGATTGCGTACTTCCGCGAGCAGATCGGGAGCAATTTCCCTTCTCTGTTGAGTTTGTCGATCGTACAGATAAATCGCCGTTTTTCCCTGACGACTAGCAGTAAAAACGATATAACGACCATCTTCACTAATGGAAGGACTAGAAGCGATCTGATCGAGAGAATTTAGGCCGGGTAAAGGCAATAAACGGCGATCGATGGCATCAAAAAGATAGATAGCTTGGGAACCATTGCGATCGGAAGCAAAAACGAGATAGCGAGAGGCAAGATAGGGAGTTAATTCACTAGCAGCACTGTTTAAACTTCTCCCCCCTCGATCGAAAGGAAAAGACAATAAACTGGGATAACCCGCACATCCAGTTAACAAACTAATTACAGCAACAAGACTAATAAAAAAATGACGTTTCACGGTTTGGGACTTTCAACGGGACTGCCATCGGCAATATCTAACTCGATATTCGGACCGCGATCAAAAACCTCCACATCCCATTGTCCCCGACGAGCGGATTCAAAGACAAGATAACGACCATCGGGACTAAGACGGGGATTTCGCAACCAACCGCGATAATTTTGACTCAATAACTCAGAACGATCGGTAATGCGATCATATAAAGCGATGACGGGACGACCCTCAATAATCACCACATAAGCCAGATAACGCCCCGTTTGGCTTAAACTAGGGCTATCGGTAATTTCTTGACCCGTATATAATCCCCCTAGGGTCTGGTATTGTTTTGTCTGCAAATCATAAAGCAGAATCTGATTACTACCGCGACGATTAGACAGCAAAGCAAGCCAACGACCATCACCGCTCAGGGCAGGTTTTTCGTCATTATAGCGACTATTGAGGGTTCCTGTAGATAAACCGGGGTTATTGAGATTACAACCCCCTATAACCCCTAAAAACAAGCAGATAAACAGCAAAAAGAGAGCTTTGGTCATCGGACCTAATCCTTAATAATCAAACCTAGTCGGATTATCATTACTCGACTCCCGTTCACTATTATCCGGTCTCTCCCAATCTTCTTGATCGCTCGTATCCCTAGGATCGATCGGTTGATAATCGACGTATTCACCTTTAAATGGCGGATCGTCCTCAATTATTGGGCGAGGACGACGTTTTTGTCCAGTGCGGGGCGGTTTACTGCTCGTTTCTTCACTAGCGGGACGACGACGGGGACGGGGACTGGTTTCTTCCCAATCATCACCGCTACGGCGCTGATCATAAACATCTCGATCGCTAGTGGGGGAACTATTGCGGGGACGACGATTAGCCGTTTTGCGACTGCTAGTATCGGCCGGCCGACGGGTGCGGGTGCTGCGGGGTTCCTCGTCCTGATAACTAGAAGTGCGGGAAGAGCGGGGCTCCTCGTAACCGCGTAAACGGGGATTATCTTCGTAACGTTCCTCTGGTTCGTAGGTGTCGAGGGGTTCCAATTCGGCCCGATATTCCCGACTCACAGGACGTTCATCCACAAAAGAGGTGCCGCGACGGGCCTGTTCCGTGGTTAAACCCCGCAATTTTACCGTCTCGAAGGCAAAAAACACCGCTGCCCCAGTCAGCAAAAATTGTCCGAATTGCAAAATCGGATCCAGTCGCCACCCTTGAAAAAGTAAAATTAAACCGCACAGTAACCCAACGGCGGCAAAAAATATATCATGATCCCTGGAAAGTTCCGGCCGCACCGAGCGCAGGAAGTATAACCCGGCTCCGGCTACTGCCAGAAAAATTCCTAAGATACTGGCCGAATTCAGCCCAAAATTGACCATCTTTATCTCCCTTCTCGGTGCTTAAATTCAAGAATCGAGTCTTTATCTATAGCGGTCAGCCATTAGCCGTCAGTTTTCAGCAGCAATCTTGCTGTTTTTAACTCAAGGAGTCGATCTATATCCTAACCCCCAAGTCTAGCACTATATCTATCATCCTCGATTCTAACTTACTTGATCGAGTCTAGTTTAAACAACTATTGTTAGGGAGGTGGGGAGATTTTATCAGTGATCAGTAAACAGTAAACAGTAAACAGTAATCAGTGAACTGAAAACTAATCACTGATAACAAGGGCTGAATCTAAGACCTGATTGGTTAAGCTAAAAGCTTTGATGTGCTTAGTTTCTAACCTTCTTTTTAGGTAGGAGAATTGTCAGATTCTGTCTTTTGCCTGTTGCCTCTTGCCTTCAGAAGCTGATAACTGATCACTGAAAAGGCTGAGATTTTAACAAAATCTTTAGGAATTACCCATTGACAGGATTGACAAAATGTGTTCTAGGGGTTTCGGGCATTTGAACCTGATTTCTTGATCACCTTTGAGCGATCGCTTCTGAAACGACCAATTTTCATCGATGCACATCATGGTTAATTTGTCAAGGGAGTAAGTCCTAATTTTAATAAGATCAGACAGAAATTTTTCTGTCATATCATAAAATTAACTTAACCCAGCCAAGAGGGAATTAGCATAGAATGTGAGTATAATTCAGGCTAAGCAAATAGTCTGCTTGTATCCATAGTTCATTCAATCCATAGAATAAGGTGTGAGGATTGACCCATGTCAAAACTAATCAAGAATTTAACAAAGGTAACTCCTTTAGTATTGGGTGCTTCCCTGGCCGCCGCAGGTGGTGCCGTAGCTCAAACTGTTTCCGGTACACCTCAACTCAAAGTTGATCCGGTAGCACAACAACAACTCGATCGCATTCAACGCGCCCAAAGTAGTCAGCAGATCAATACAAGTGTCTATCAGGGTTCCATGTCCCAGGTGACTAGCGTTAACCAACTGCGGGACGTATCTCCCACCGCTTGGGCCTACGAGGCATTAAGAAGCCTTGTGGAACGTTACGGTTGTATCGTTGGTTATCCCGACCGTACCTTTCGTGGTGATCGGGCCACCACTCGTTGGGAATTTGCCGCCGGTTTAAACGCTTGTTTAAACGTCATGGAACGCTTAATTCAAGATGGTGTCGCTGTACTCAGAGAAGATATCGATAAACTAAAACGTCTTGTTCAAGAATTTGAAACCGAACTAGCGGCCTTAGGGGCTAGAGTAGATAACCTGGAACAGCGCGTTTCTTTCTTGGAAAACAATCAATTTTCCACCACCACCAAACTCAGAGGTGAGGTCATCTTCAGTATCGCCGATAGCTTCGGTGGTCGAGCTGGCGTTAGAAATACCAACGGTACGGAGACTGATGGCAGCAATCAAGATGAAAGTCAAACAGTATTTAATAATCGGGTACGACTCAACTTTGAAACCAGCTTCACCGGTAAAGATTTGTTAAGAACCCGTTTACAAGCGGGTAACTTTAACAACACTTTCAACCAAAACGGTCCGACGAGAACCAACATGACTCGTCTAGCATACGATAATGGCCAGAACAACGATGTCACCATCGATGACTTGTTCTACCGCGCTCCCATCGATACTCCCTTCGGTAAAATCACCGTTTGGGTTGGTGCTAACGAGTTAAACCTAGATGACGTTTTCATCACTACTAACCCCTTCCTCGCCGATAGCGGTACAGGTGCTTTGTCTCGCGGTCAACGCTACAATAACATCGTCTTCCGCGGTCCCGATGGTGTTGGTGCGGCGGTCAGATTTAATGTCGGGGATGTTTTCCAAGTCACAGGAACCTACCTAGCTAGTGGTGGCACTAATGGAGCCAGCAATCCTAACCCTGGTAGCGGTTTATTTAACGGTTCCTACAGTGCTGGCGCTCAGGTTGGTTTCTCCTTCATCAAATTTGCCGATATTAACTTCGTCTATGTTCGCAGTTATCAAACTGCGGATAGTATGAGTTCTGGTTTATTCGGTAACATCAGCAGCCCTCTGACTGAGCGTCCCTTCGGTAACGTTGCTACTGTAGCCGACCGTTTCGGTCTTCAAGCGAGCGCCCAGGTTATCCCGGGAGTCTTAAATCTAGGGGCATGGGGGGGTTATGCCAATGCCTCGGCCACGGGAGTTAATGCTGCGATCGGAGACAATAACACTGGTATCTGGTCTTGGAACCTTAATCTTTCTGTCCTCGACCTCTTTGCGGAAGGTGCGGCCTTTTCTTTAGGTGGTGGTCAAGTACCCCGTTCCGACAAAGAACGCAGAACCTCTTACATGGTAGAAGCCCAGTATAAGTTCCCAGTCACCAAAAACATCCTGATTACCCCCGGTGCCTATGCGGTCTTCAACGCTAACAACGCTGATAACGCCATTTTGGTAGGTGTCATCCGGACAACTTTCCGTTTCTAAGCTGAGTTGACGGACTCGATCAATAAGAACGGTGGGATTTGTAGATCTCACCGTTTTTTTACTTTTAACTTTTCACTGGATATAGCCATTTATGAGAAGATGATCGGAGCGTCCCAAACGCTGCTATATTTACTTCGCCTATTTAGTTGCTTATCTATGCACTCTCTGTCTTTCCCCCGTCGCACTAAAATTGTGGCCACGATTGGCCCAGCCTCGCAAAATAAGGAAACATTACGTCAGATGATCAAGGCGGGGGCGACGACATTTAGATTAAACTTTTCCCATGGCGATCACGATTACCATCGTCACAGCATTAACCTGATCCGTCAGTTAGCCTTTGAACTCAATCAACCGATTGGCATCCTTCAGGATCTGCAGGGACCAAAAATTCGTTTAGGTAAATTTGCCTGTGGGTCGATTACCCTGAAACCGGGGGAACCCTTTATCCTTACTTCTAGGGATGTGGAATGTAATCAGGAAATCAGTTCCATTAGCTATCCCTCTCTGGCCCAGGAAGTCCCAGAAGGTTCGAGAATTCTCCTCGATGATGGTAAAGTCGAAATGCGGGTGGAATCAGTGGATCGCCTGAAAGGTGATCTTTCCTGTCGCGTGGTGGTTGGGGGTGTCTTATCCAGTAATAAAGGGGTAAATTTTCCCAACGTCTATCTATCGGTGAAAGCTTTAACCGATAAGGACAAAAAAGATTTAATGTTCGGACTGCTGTGGGATGTGGATTGGATCGCCCTCAGTTTTGTGCGTAATCCCCAAGATATTCTCGAAATTAAAGAATTAATCGCCAGTGCGGGTAAATCTATCCCCGTGATCGCTAAAATTGAAAAACACGAAGCGATCGAGGAAATGGAGGCAATTTTATCCCTCTGTGATGGTGTGATGGTGGCTAGGGGAGATTTAGGAGTAGAATTACCAGCCGAAGACGTGCCAATCCTGCAAAAACGCCTGATTAATACTGCTAATCAGCTAGGCATCCCGATTATCACCGCCACTCAAATGCTTGACAGTATGGCCAGTAATCCTCGTCCCACCCGTGCCGAGGTTTCGGACGTGGCTAATGCGATTTTAGATGGCACTGATGCGGTCATGCTTTCCAATGAAACGGCTGTGGGTCATTATCCCATCGAAGCAGTGGCAACCATGGCCCGCATTGCCGAAAGGATCGAACGGGAACAGATCAATAGTGCCGCTCGCTCTAACAATAAACAATCGATTCCTAACGCTATTTCCTCGGCAGTTAGTCAAATTGCCGAACAATTGGGGGCAGCGGCAATTATTACCCTGACAAAAACCGGCTCTACTGCCCGTAATGTCTCCCGATTTCGCCCCAAAACCCCGATTTTAGCCGTTACCCCCCATCGAGAAGTGGCACAGCAGTTACAGCTAGTTTGGGGCGTAAAACCGATGTTATTACTCGATTTACCCTCCACCAGCCAAACTTTTCAAGTGGCGATGAATCTTGCCCAGGAAAATAACCTCCTCGCGGATGGTGATTTAGTGGTGATGACGGCGGGAACTCTGCAAGGGGTGGCCGGTTCCACGGATTTAATTAAGGTGGAAGTGGTAAAATCCCTTTTGGGCAAGGGTACAGGTATCGGCCAGGGTTTGGCCAGTGGCCGGGCGCGAGTGGCCCATAATGCCCGAGAAGTGGGTAGTTTTAGTAGTGGGGAGATTTTAGTCGTTCCCACCACCAGCGCCGAATATGTGGATATGATGCGGAAAGCTGGCGGAATTATCACCGAAGATAATGCGATGAACAATCACGCCGCTACTATCGGTTTAAAATTGGGTATTCCTGTTATTGTCGGGGTTAAAAATGCCACGAAAATTATCCGCGAAGGGGTGATCATTAGTCTCGATGCTCAACGGGGTTTGATTTATTCTGGTATTGGCAAGGGTGCGGCGACTATGAAAAACTGAGTCGGTCGTCAGTATTTTCCGAGTTAGGAGACAGGAGACGGGAGACAGGAGGCAGGAAACAGGAGACAGGTTTTATTTATTCTCCCCATCCCCCCACTTCCCTACACCCTACACCCCACACCCCACACCCTACACCCCAACACCCCACACCCATTTTCACTTGTCTATGAGCGATTCTTACTCTCCTCCCGTCGATAATCCGGCCTATACTGTTGAACAAGCGATCGCTAATATCCAGCAAAGAGAAGACCTAGGAGCGCGTTATTACGCCGCTTGGTGGTTGGGTAGATTTCGTGTTCGTCAACCGGAGGCGATTTCGGCGTTAATTGCCGCTTTAGAGGACGAAAGCGATCGCACCCCTGACGGTGGTTATCCCCTGCGACGCAATGCCGCCAGCGCTTTAGGGAAATTAGATGATCTCAGTTGTCTTCCCGCTTTGATTGCCTGTCTCGAATGCGAGGATTATTATGTGCGCGAATCGGCGGCCCAAGCATTGGAAATGCTTCAGGATCGAAGCGCGATCGCAACTTTAAAGAAACTATTAGAGGGTGGCATCGAAGTGGCTGTTTTAGTGGCGGGAAAACCCCATTTAGTCCAACCCTACGAAGCGATTATCGAGGCCTTGGGAACCCTGCAAGCGAGGGAAGCGATTCCCCTCATCGAACCGTTTTTAAAGCATTTCGTCGAAAAAGTGCGTTATGCGGCTGCTCGCGCCCTCTATCAACTCACGACTAACCCCCACTATGGCGATATTCTGATTAAGGCTTTGCAAGGGGAAGAATTACAGCTGCGTCGTTCTGCTTTAATGGATTTGGGTGCTACGGGTTATCTGCCGGCTGCTCCTGCGATCGCTAATACTTTGGCGGAAAATAGTCTGAAACTGGTTGCTCTCAAGGAACTTTTAGAAAACCATCTGAAAACCAATTCTAGTCACGAAAATATCTCGGAAATTCTCACTTTAATGGATGGTTTATTGTAATCAATAATTGGTTATTTTTTATCTAAATTCAAACCGATAAAATCCAGAGGTTTTGTGATAATTCAAACTGATTATGTCGGCTGGCTGAACGAGACAATCACTCTGTTAAAACAAAAAAACTTTGATCAAGTTGACTGGGAAAACTTGATTGAGGAGATAGAAAGTTTGGGCAGAACTCAAAAACGTGAACTCCGCAACCGGTTAACGACCATCTTAGAACAATGCCTCAAACTTTGCTATACTGACTACGTTGAGGATTATCGAGGTTGGCAAGAAACTATCGGGCGCAGTCAACGGGAACTAGAAGAAATTTTAAGCGATTCTCCTAGTTTAAAACCCTACTGGGAGCAAGTATTTTTAGATTGCTATGCCAAGGCTTTAAAAAGCTTGCGAGATAACCCCGATTATCAATCCTTTAACTTTCCCGATGATTGTCCTTTTCCCCAAGAAATTAGTCAGATTTTACAGAAAAAAGTTTGGCGATAAAATTATCTTGGACTAAGTTTCTAGGTCATTGGTTTATGGGGTAGGCAAATATCCTAAAACAGGATAGAGTATTGATATTCATCCTGTTTATAACTGGACCTCCCCGTTGACAAAAAGGCATAAGCTGTGCTGTAGGAGGGATTAAAAGAATTTCTGGCACCCCGTTACTGGGTACAAATCAGGGAAACTCCCAATAAATCTAACGCTTTTTGTTGCAGTTGGGTCGGTCGAGT
>NZ_JADBUB010000095.1:0-3267 GCF_020245865.1 Microcystis sp. M169S2 | reverse complement strand
TTAAATATTGGAAGAAAGGTAGTCGGAGAGGCCGCCTTTAGCGGGAATCCGATAGAGAGGTTCGTAGTTAACCCAGTACGGGTCAAAGCGTACAAAGCTAATTCTAGATGCAATATTTGCGTACAGAATTAGTAACTATCAGGTCACTGATTACTGATTACTGTTTACTGGACGGCTACGCCGTGCCTTTGGCAACACTGAAAATACTCCCCACTTCCCATTTATGCCCAAAATCCATCACTTTGAGCGATTAACTTCCACTAATACTAAAGCTTGGCAATTATTAGAATCGGGGGAAAATCCGCCTTTTGTGGTGACTGCTAGTCAACAAAGTGCCGGGAGGGGACAATGGGGACGGGAGTGGATTTCTGAACCGGGAGGATTATATTTATCTTTGGCTTTAAATCTTGATTTAGAGGTGGATAAATCTGCCCATCTCGTTCTCGCTACAGTTTGGGGCATCGCTTATCACCTCAATTGTCAAGAAATACCTGTTAAAATCAAATGGCCGAATGATTTAGTATTACTAGGGCGCAAACTAGGGGGAATTAACCTAGAAACCCGTATTCAGGGCCAAAACATCCCGCAAGCAGTCATCGGAGTGGGCATCAATTGGGCCAATCCCGTCCCCCCCACGGGTATTAATTTACAGGCTTTTACTGGCAATAAAATCACCTCGATCGCTCAGTTAACTTCTCTCACCAGCGAGGCTATCCTATACGGCTATGAATATTACTGTAATCACGGCATAAAAGCCCTATTAGCCTCCTATTTAGAACTTTTTGCCAATTTTGGTCAAAAGATAGTTTTCGAGGGCTATCAGGGCATAATAACGGGGGTAAGCGATCGAGGAGAATTAAAAGTTAAACTCACTTCGGACAATGCCAGTAGCGAAATTTATATACCGGCCGGTAGGGTTAGTCTCGGCTATAATTGAGTCTAAATATTTTTTTGACTAAACTGTGAGAAGTGAGGCCGCCCTATGTATCCTTCATCGGTGATATTGAAACTTTTTCTAGGAAAATCCTTAAAAAAGAAGCTGAGTTTATGCAGTGGTCTCGGTTTAGTAATCAGCGGTCTGATTACTCTTGCTCCCAATGCGATCGCTAATTCCGAAACTGGCAGCGAAACCCCGGTAGTGGAAAATGCCGCCCCGACTCTGAAAGCCCCCGTTATCAAAGAAAATACTAATCCGGCCCCCCGTCTGGCTATCCCCGAAAACCATCAAACCGATATGCCTACCCTTGCCCCCCGGGCCGGCGGTAAAAATAATTTTATCGATACTAGAAACTTTAACCCCCCCAGTTCCGTTGTCGTCACCGAGCGCCGCAGTGGTTGCCAAACGATCGCCCAAAATGGTCAACTGGTAGGAGGTAGCTGTAATCTGGCGGCCCGGTCCCCCCGTCGTCAGCCGGTCAGCACTGTGGCCAAACCCTTACCCCCGGTTAATCTGGCCCGGGTGCGTCTCAATCCTAATCCAGCCGTGCGAGTAGGACGGCAGCCCCGAAATCAGCCGGTTATCGCTAATAATTCCCTGGGTCGTTATGCCCCCACTCTTGTCGCTTCTAGCGCCCCGGTACGTCTGGCTGCCCCGACGGTGATTCCAAGTCAGGTGGTGGCCCTCAATCCCCCGGAATGGAATGGCGTAAAATTGGCTTTGGCCCCAGTGACTCGCGCAGAAGTGGAAGCAATCAGCGAAGCGACCACCTATGAGCGGGCCACCCGTTTAAGTCCCACGGATTCTAACCAAACTCAACGCACCGATTTACTTTTTCCCCTCGCCCTTCCCGCCCAAATTACCTCGGTTTTCGGGTGGCGAAATCATCCAGTCAGCGGGAATCGGGCCATGCACGCGGGTACTGATTTAGGCGCACCTATGGGAACACCTGTATTGGCCGCCTACGCAGGGGAAGTGGCCACCGCCGACTGGTTGGGAGGTTACGGATTAACGGTGATTTTACGTCACCTCGATGGTAGTCAAGAATCTCGTTATGCCCACCTTTCAGAAATTACCGTCAAACCGGGAGAATGGGTGGAACAGGGGGCGGTTATCGGTCGTGTGGGTAGTACGGGACTTTCTACCGGTCCGCACCTACACTTTGAATGGCGACACCTAACCGAACAGGGTTGGACCGCCGTAGATGCCGGTTTACATCTAGAATTAGCCCTCGATAATCTGGTGCAGAGAATGCAAATGGCCGCAGCCACTGACCCTAATCAGAATTAATTTGTTTTGGGTTACAAATATAGCGGTTTTTGGAACTTAAAAACGCATCGTTGAGCTTTTGCCCAATTGATGCGTTTTCATACATTCGCAGTATTAAGTAGTTGGACAAAAATAAAGTTAACTGTGGGGTAAGGGACTTGCGCTTTGATAATGTACCTTTTGGGCGAACGCAGTTCGCCCCTACATTGTGGACAAAATCCGTTACTGTAGGGGCGCAAAGCTTGCGCCCTCCGATCAATTGGGATATTATTCCCACGCAAGTCCCTAAGGAGTCGGTCGTCAGGAGTCAGGAGACGGGATACACGCTAAGATACAAATAATAAACTTGAGAGAAGCACTTGATTAAATATGACTCTAACTGACGTTGAAGTAAATCCCTCGACTCCAGAAGATTTTTTAGATTCTGAAACATTAGTACAGGTCGATTTAATGCAGCAAAAGATTCAACAATATATACAAACCCTATCAGTAGAAAATTTAAAGATGATTCTAGAATTTGCCGCTTATTTGTCAGATAAAGAAAGTGAAAAGGCAACGCAAGAAATTAGAGCAATCCCGAATATTATGGAACATTTGAAAGAAGCTGAAATGGATTTACAATCAGGTTGCCTCATTGATTGGGAAAGCTGAGATGACTTATAAAGTCCGTTTGACAGCTAAAGCAAATAAAGCTTATTCTGAAGCGGATCCAATCTTAAAAAAGAAGATTGCTAAGTGTTTAAAACTCCTTCAATAAACACCGAAAAATCACCCTCAAATTAAAGCATTAAAGGGAGAATTTGTCTAGAAGTATCGCTTCCGCGTTGGAGACTATCGGGTTATCTATACAGTTGATGATAGTCAGTCTCAAGTTATCGTCTTGCTGATTGAACATCGCAGTCAAGCTTACCGCCAATAAATAGGGTTTGCTGAATAAATGTGAAATGTAGGCAAGGTAGAGGTTTTGTGGCTTTTCTCCCGAAACAGGTGCAAGATTCTGAGAGAATCGTGCTTCAAAACCTTGCGTCTTCATGGTTCCGCGTCCTGTAGGGGCGAAGCAT
>NZ_JADBUB010000094.1:0-10047 GCF_020245865.1 Microcystis sp. M169S2 | reverse complement strand
GGGAATGAATACCAAAATAAAGCTTATTAAAAGAATGAGTTATGGATTTACCAATTTTCAACATCTTCGACTTAAGCTGTTTGCTTGCTTTAATTCATAACAAAAATTAACACACGAAAACCAGAAGAGCCAAGAGAGAAAGCCAATATTTAGGGGATGCGGCAAAAAGTTTCTTGTGGGGGCAGGGTGTGGGGTTTTACCTAATTTTTAAATCCGTTGAGTAATGCACAGAAAACGGGTTTCTCGGAGAAACCCGTTTTCTACTCATGCAAAAGACAAAAGGGGGAATAAATAATCAGTTTTTAATAACCAGATTTAGTATGATTTTTGATCTGCCCTAGAGTGTTGCTATCACCTTTGACAAAATCACTAATCGTACAAGTATCGAGTAAAACCAGCACTAAATCACCTCATCTTCTCTAGGTGGGGAAAGTTCCTCTCTATAAGCTTCAAAAATAATACCATCACTTATACCTTGAAAATTAAGGATAGTTGACGACCATTGAGACTGTTCTTTTGTGGTAATTAAAAGCTGTATTGCTTCTCGAATCAAAGCATTCTGGGATTTGCCTGTAGAGCGAGATAAAGCCTGTAGTTGCTGACTTAATTCATCTTCCAGATCAAGATTGAGGTTCATAACTTAAATTAAGCAAATAAGTAGCTGGTTATAATTAAATGAAAAATGGACTTTAGGTTCGATCCCCCCTGCCCCTCTTGATAAGGGGCTTTGATCCTCCCAATCCGGGCTGCCGCAAATACGGCGGCGAGGATGTCAGGTCTTACTCCACTCGATTAAAGCGCTAGTCAACCCTTCTAGGGTATATTCTCGCGCCTCGATATCAACACGACCAAATAACTCTTGACAGGTTTTTGAAGTTTGCGGACCGATAGAAGCCAGACAAACTTTTTCTAAGAGGGAATTAACCGATAATTCTGCTGTTTCTTGTCGCAATAACCGATAAAAATTCTGGACGGTTTTGGAACTAGCAAAGGTGACTATATCGACTTTCCCATCTCGAAACGCTTCCCAGATGCCACTATCCATGCGTGCCGGACATCCGGAATAATATGCGGCCACTTCCGTCACCTGACCAGCTTTGGCCGTTAATTCCTTAACTAATATGTCTCTGCCTCCCGTTTCCACGCGAGGAAAGAGGAATTTTTGCCCCTTAATCGGGTCGGGAAACTCGTTTACCAAGGCATCAGCGACAAAATCCCCCGGGATAAAATCCGCTTTTAATCCTCGTGAGTGCAAAACTTGGCTGGTTTTTTTGCCCACCACGGCGATTTTTACAGTCGCTAAAGCCCTAGCATCTTTTCCCCAAAATGTCAAGCGATCAAAGAAAAAATTAACAGCATTGGCAGAAGTTAAAATCAGCCAATCAAACTCTTGTAACTGAGCGATGGCATCGTCTAAACCTTGCCAACGGTCGGGGGGACGAATCTCTAAAGCGGGCATTTCTAGGACTTCTGCGCCTTGATTTTGCAAAATTTCGCTAAATTGACTCGTTTGCTCGGCGGCACGGGTAATAACAATAGTTTTACCGCCTAGGGGTGGGGGAGAGGACATAATCGCCAGATCCACAACTTGACCAATGACCATAATAGAGGGTGAGAGGGACACCCCGGCGGTTTGAGCGAGAATATTTTCTAAAGTGCCGCGCCAAATTTGTTGATCCTTGCGTCCCGCCTGACGGATAATAGCGATCGAGTCGTGAATATTCCGCCCATTTTCGCATAATTTCTCGATAATTTGCCCTAAAGACTGACCAGCCATCAATAGCACAAGTGTATCAATTTTAGCTAAGGCTGACCAATCGAGAGACTCGGGATCGTGAGCGCTCAAGACCGCAAAACAGCGACTAATATCCTTTTCGGTCAGGGGAATTCCGGCCAATAAAGGAGCGGCTAAAGCGGAGGAAATACCGGTTATCAGTTCAAAATCACAGCCAGCCTGCTTTAAAGCCAACATTTCAGGATATACTCGCCCAAAAACTCCCGGATCACCACTTTTAAGCCGAATAACTCGTTTTCCCTCTTGACAATAATTAACCAGTATCCGATTAATCTGATTCTGCTCGGCCCCGGGTTGTCCTCCCCGTTTGCCGACATCGACTAAAACACAGGTTTTCGGCACTAGGGAGAAGATTTGACTATCCACTAGGGCATCGTACAGCAAAACCTCGGCCGTGGCTAAAATTGCTCGCGCTTGCAGGGTGAGAAAACTACTCTGACCGATTCCCGCACCGAGAAGATAAACTTTACCCCGGGGATGGACGACTGCTGACATAATCGCAAATTTGAGTTTAATCTTTAATCTAGCACTTGGAGAAGATGCAAATTACTAACGCAACAAGGGCAGCAGTAAAGTGACGAAATAATATACTAGGGGAGCGGTGAAGACATAACTATCGGTGCGATCGAGTATACCACCGTGACCGGGGATTAACTGGCCGGAATCCTTGACCCCAGCATCGCGTTTCATCATCGATTCGGTCAAATCGCCCAATAAACTGACAATACCAATTAATAAGCCCAAAAATAAGCCCGTCAGCTGCCAATAGGGCCAATCTAAATACCAAGCACCCAAATCGGCCACCGCTATACTGCCTAAAATGCCAAAAAAGGAACCTTCCACGGTTTTTTTGGGACTAATCAGCGATAAACTGGTTTTCCCTAACCATTTTCCCATGATATAGGCTCCGATATCGGCGGCCCAAATGCAACCGAAAGCTAGAAAAGTCACCGTCAAAGCGGCCGGGAATAATTTCGGTTCCATCCACGATTCCGGCCAATATCCCATCAGGGGTAAGTTACTGGCCATGGCCACGGGACCACTTTCGGGAGAAAAACCGACCCGTAAACGAATCCAATAACTAGGTAAGTAACCACCGTAAAACAGACCGAGAATTGAGGTGGAAATATCGGCAATTGTCGCCATTTTAGGCTGAAAGAGCAGATAAAAACAAATTAACGCTCCGGCCAGGGGAAACATGGCATCGGTGAGGGGGGCTGCCATAGTTGCCGTCAGCAGTAATAATTGGGAAACTACGAGAGTGGTTTTAGCGGCCGGTTCAATGCCTTTAGCGCGAACTAAGCGAAAATACTCTAATTGTCCCAAAAAGACGATAACACCGATGCCGAGGGTGAAATACCAACCCCCAACGATAATAATTCCCAGTGCGAAGGCAATAGCAAAAATAGCGCTGACAATGCGTGGCCAAGGCATGGTTAATCCAGAGAAATTAGGCGGCATTGTCATAATTATATAGATTAAGAAAACTTTATGGAAGGTTATCCCCGATTAAAGTTTATCGCCGCTCAGGATAAACATGGGATCAACGGCGGCAAAAACTTGGTGAATACCCCTAGTTTCTAGGCGATTTACTGCCGCTTGGACAATCTCGATATTACGCGCCTGTAAATTAGAAAAGCCTTCGGAAAATTGATAGAGGGTTTCTAAATTATTGGCCGTAGCCACGATGCGGCCATTGGGTTTCAGGTATTGCCACACTTCTTGCAGGACCGATTTAATCGGTTTGCCGCCCTCGATACAGACGCGATCGGGGGCGAGGGATATATTGGGCAGACAATCGGGCGCGCTGCCTTCAAAAACTGTAACATTTTTTACCCCGAAGCGATCGCAATTACGGCGGATTAAACTGGCCACTTCTTCATCCCTTTCAATAGCAATAATCGGACTATTGGGGCATAATAAGCCAATTTCAACGGGAATAGTG
The DNA here is from genome assembly GCF_020245865.1 of Microcystis sp. M169S2. Classification (NCBI taxonomy): domain Bacteria; kingdom Bacillati; phylum Cyanobacteriota; class Cyanophyceae; order Chroococcales; family Microcystaceae; genus Microcystis; species Microcystis sp. M169S2. Next base: position 6,307 of record NZ_JADBUB010000094.1, on the reverse strand, counting down.
CCGGTTCCTGCCCCTATATCCCAGAAAACCCCCCCATCACCTAACCGCAAAGCGGAAATCATCAATAATCTCACCTCGCGTTTACTCAGGGGAATCCCGGGCAAACGTTCAAACAGTTCATCGGGAATACCGGGGGTTTTATATAACCAAGTCATGGGGGATCAATTATTGGGAAGCTTCACTACCAAGCATTATTATATAAGTTTGTCAAATTTTCTTTATTAAGTAAACAGGGACTTTTATAGGCATAAAACCCTGATTATAGCTCTAACAAGCTATTGTCTGTCATTAAGCTAAGACGTATTTTAACCCCCGATCCTTAGATTAGGTCAATCTCTCCCAATCCCTTTACTGTTGCAAGAGTGCCACAGTGCCTCATCTCAACAAGCAATTTAAATAGGCGGGCAGCTGATCTTAATGATGAGATAGGAAGTTTTTGTTTTGGCGGGTCAGTCCTCGGTCGTTAACACCAAATTAGGTTACACTTCATCTTTATGGGAAAGGCCGTCATGATCCTTTTTCTTAAGCATAGATTGTTCTAATCAATTTCTTTTGGTATTGTCTATCAAATGTTACTAAATACTCTGGCTATTCAACCTTCCTAGCATCTGTCAGCCAAAAACCATAGACTAACTCCTGTTTTATCAACGATAACTCTAAGTAGCTGGTTATAATTAAATTAAAAATGGATTTTAGGTTCGATCCCCCCTGCCCCCTTTGATAATGGGGGTGCCGATCCCCCCTTAATCCCCCCTTAATAAGGGGGGCATCTGAAAGTTTTTAATACCTATCTAGTTATCATGTCTAATATCTATCGTCTTGCCCAGGGCCATTTAAACCTATTGGAAACCTGTCCACCGAGATTTCAAAAAGTCTATCTAGAGCAACTTAACACACCGGCTGACCCCGGGCAATTGGAGAGGCAAGAATGGGGCAGTCAGTTTCACCTATTATTACAGCAGCGAGAATTAGGGCTGCCGATCACGTCCCTATTACGCGAAAATGAACAGTTAGAACATTGTTTAACAGCCCTATTAAAGGCCGCCCCGGCAATTGCCCAAAATCCGGGAGAAGCTAATCGAGAAGCAGAACATTGTCGCAGTTTAACTGTGGGTAATTATTTATTAACGGTTATCTATGATTTAATTTTACTAGAGAGCGATCGAGCGGTAATTTTTGACTGGAAAACCTACTTAAAACCTATCGATGCCGACAAACTAGCCAAAAATTGGCAGACGAGACTTTATCTGTATGTGTTGGCAGAAACTTCTGCTTATCCTCCTGATAGTTTATCGATGACCTATTGGTTTGTGCAGTTACCCCGCAGCCCCGAACAAATTACTTTTAACTATAACCAGAAACTACACCAACAGACAGGGCGGGATTTACGCCGTTTATTGAAGGATCTCGATCGCTATCTATCAGCATACCAAAATGATTTAGTCGATTTTCCCCATCGTCCCGATTGTCAGCTTCATTGTCCCTATTATCTTACACAAGAGCGATCGGGCCAAATAGACTTACCCTCGATCGAGGATATCCCTGAAATCAATCCTTTTGTCTAATTATTGCCAATTTTGTCAGTATTCTCAATTCAGAATTCTGAAGATTATTTTTATTTATTCTCCCTTCTCCCCCTCTCCCCCTCCCTTCTCCCCAATTCATAATTCATACTTTGTGCTTTTTGTCAAAAAAACTTTTTCTTTGTAATAAAACTACACAAAAAAAAGATCATCGTTGTGGGTGAAATTGACTAATTTACCCGTCTTAATTAGGATTACCTTGTAGGTGTGGCAAGGGTTTCAACCCTTGCCACCCAAAAAAGCACAGAATAACCCACTATGAAATTCTATCAAATCGCTGTAACCATTGTAAAATCGTTGTTAAATAAAAATCTTTCTCAATTAATTCTTAAGAATTTATAAATATTGCGGAATGTTAATTTAAATATTCTCAAGTTTTTGTGGTCAATATATAACTTTTGCTTATCTTTGGCGAACATTGGGTTAGAAGTCAGAAGTCGGGAGTCAGAAGTCAGTATTCAGGAAACAGGAGATTATTTTTATGTATTCTTCCCACACCCCACACCCCACACCCCACACCCCACTTTCCCACTCTCGACAATTCCCCTTCTCCGCCGCGTTAACCATGGTCGATAATAACAAAAGACAGATCGATCGCTTGCGCTCATGACCGGCAACCACTACCAAACCTTAGAAATCAGCCATAAATCGACCCCTGAGGAGATTAAACAGGCCTATCGGCGTTTAGCCAGACAATTCCATCCCGATAGTCAAAACGATAGTGCCAGTCACGATAAAATCGTCGCTATTAACGCCGCCTACGAGATCCTAAGCGATCCGAGACTAAGAAAGGACTACGATAACCAACTAATCGCCAATTCTCCCGAAAAACGCGCCCAACGCACCGCCACCGCCCAGGCAAATTACCATCGTTATAAAGAAGCAGTCCAAGAAGACGAAGCCCTGGTGAAACAGTGGTATAACCAGACCTATAGCCCGATTAATCGCCTGATCGGTCAAATTATCCGGCCTCTCAAAGGTCAGATCAATCACCTATCCGCCGATCCCTTCGATGATCAGTTGATGGCTGTTTTTCAAGACTATCTAGAAACCTGTCGCCAAAATCTCGATCGAGCCAAAACCCTCTTTTCCCAACGGCCCAACCCTGCCAAAATGGCCAAAGTGGCCGCTTCTCTGTACTACTGTCTCAATCATCTCACTGACGGACTAGAAGAATTAGAAACCTTTACCCTTAACTACGACGATCGCTCTCTCCACACCGGTCAAGAAATGTTTCGCATGGCCCAGCGTTTACAGGTAGAAGCTAAACAGATAGCCAGTCAGTGCCAAAATTAGACCTCTTGTAAAAATCAAAAATTGTTGTTAGGGTGAGGAGTCAGTAACCAGTAGTCAGGAGAATTAAGAATGAATAACAATCAATTAAATGGTCTATTTACATATTTTAGGCAATTTAATCATTATTTTTGCCGTATTTGAACCCTGAAAAATTAATTATGCCAGAGCTTGATTAAATCTCTAGCCATGGGCAAAAAAAAAGACGAAAATAGATCAAGACCAGATTTACCCAATCCCTAGCTTAACCCCGATGAGAGACAAACAATCAGAAATTACCAATATATCCACCCCTAGAGATTCTGATCTTTATTCCTTGCCTCCCGCCGTCCAACGGGCTGCTAATATCCTTTTACGTCAGGGAAGAATCGGTTTTTGGACGCAGATTGTCCTAGGCGTAATTTCAGGGGTTTTATTGCTCATTGCTACCGCTAGTTTATTAGGGACGAGACAACGCACTTCTGGTATTGAAATCGGTGTTTTATGTGCCATTGGTGGGGCTTGTTTCTTGGTAGTCGCCATTTTCTTTTCCTCTCGTTACATGAAAATTGCCCGTCAAATGTTGGGGGGAGATCAAGATAGTCGCCCGAAAAAATCCGATACTATTCAGTTAATCCGTCAGGGTTTAATCGCTAATATTATCGGGATGTTTTTAACCATTTTGGGAGCGCAAGCCTTGGCAGGAATCGTCTTAATTAAATCCCTCAATGTTCCCCAAGGTACTTTTAATGTTGCCTCTAACCCCAGTCAATTTGTTAATTCCGTTGACCTGTTAATTGTGCAGGCTAATACTAATACAATTCTCGCTCACTTTACCGGTATTGTTACCTCTTTGTGGCTTCTTAATCGTATTACTTCTAAATAAATATGACCATGCAACGCACCCGTTTAAGTACGCTGGCTAATGTCACCAGCAGTCGATTTAATAGCTTTTTTGGTAATCCTTGGCGGCGGATTTCCCTCCAGATAATTTGTGTTTTATTTGGAGTTTTTTCTGGGCAAGCAATTGTCACTACTGCTGGCCAAACTGCTCAATGGGATGTCACCGCTGCCGGTTTATTACTGCTGTTTACGGAGGCGACTAGCCGGATTGTTTATCGAAAAAGTTCCCAGGCTAAACCAGCACCGATTCTGCGAGAATCTTTCAATTTACTAAAAATTGGTATCACCTATAGTTTATTTCTAGAAGCCTTTAAAATTGGCTCTTAAATCCCCAATTGAAAAATAAAACGCACGACTCCTTAAGAGTTGACAGAGAAAGGCTCATCAGGTTTTGTCGGATTAATACAACAACAACTAACATAGAACCAAGAAACTTACTCTACCAACTTGGTCAAGAGGGAAATTTATTGACTATAAACTACAGAATAAAGGCGGTAACTGCGCCTAGGGAGTCGAGGTAGTTCACTATGTTTCAAAATAGCTCCAGTGAAGTTAGTATTCTCCCCATGGACGAACATAATCAAAAATTAGTTAATTATGTTCATCCTGCCGATTGGCTCAATCCCCAACCCCAAGATTGTTATGATTTAGTTGTCATTGGTGCGGGTACTGCGGGTTTAGTCGTAGCGGCGGGGGCGGCGGGTTTAGATATAGGTTTAAAAGTGGCTTTAGTGGAAAAACACTTAATGGGGGGAGATTGCCTCAATTTTGGTTGTATTCCTTCTAAATGTCTGATTCGTTCCTCTAGAATTATCGGGGAAATTGAGAAAGCCAAAAAATTAGGAATTGATATTGGAGATACTAGAGTAGATTTTGCCAGAGTAATGACCAGAATGCGGCAAATTCGCGCCGATATTAGCCATCATGATTCGGTGCAACGTTTCCAAAAACTAGGTATCGATGTCTTCTTGGGTAGCGCTCGTTTTTTAGGACAAAATACCGTGGAAGTCGCGGGAAAAACCCTCGCTTATAAAAAAGCCGTCATTGCCACTGGTACTAGGGCCCTTCATCTCGATATCCCCGGACTAAAAGAAGCGGGATTTTATACCAATGAAACAATTTTTTCCCTAACAGAATTACCCCCCCGATTAGCTGTTATCGGTGGCGGGCCGATTGGTTGTGAATTAGCCCAAGCTTTTCAACGGTTAGGCACGCAGGTGATTTTATTTCATAATCATTCCCATCTGTTGAATAAAGAAGACCCAGAAGCAGCCGAAATTATTGAGAATACTTTGCTGCGGGAAGGAATGCAATTAATTCTCTCTTGCCAAATTGAACGGGTGAGAAAAAATGAGCAGGGTAAAACCATTGAATATACTAGCAACGGCCAAGGAGCAACTATCACCGTTGATGAGATTTTAGTCGCTGCCGGCCGGGAGCCTAATCTGTCAGGATTAAATTTAGAAGCGGTGGCCGTGGAATACGATACTCGTCGGGGAGTCAAAGTTAATGATTATCTGCAAACTACTAACCCGAAAATTTATGCGGCTGGTGATATCTGTATGGATTGGAAATTTACCCATGCTGCCGATGCAGCCGCCCGTATTGTGATTAAAAATACTCTCTTTTCTCCCTTCGGTTTCGGACGCGATAAGCTCAGTAATTTAGTTATGCCTTGGGTCACTTATACCGACCCAGAAATCGCTCGTGTCGGCATGGATGAAACCCAAGCATTGACCCGGGGATTGACCACTAATACTATTAAAATTCCTTTGAGTATAGTCGATCGAGCTATCGCTGATGACGAAACGGACGGTTTTTTAAAAATTATTCACAAACAAGGTTCCGACCAAATTTTAGGAGCCACTATCGTCGCCGCTCACGCCGGTGAGATGATTTCCGAAATTACCACCGCTATGGTTGCTAAAATCGGATTGAGTAAACTCTCTACTGTTATTCATCCCTATCCCACCCAAGCGGAAGCGATTAAAAAGGCCGCCGATGCCTATCGTCGAACTCTCTTGACTCCTAATAGTAAAAAACTCTTGGAATTGTTGACTAAATTATCGCGTTAAAATCAATGATTGCCACCGGAGAACTGCGGCAGAACTTTGAACAATTCTGGCGGGAAGCAGCCGCACAGTTGGGAAACGCCCAATCCCTCACCGAACGGGGGTCGGGGAAATGGCAAGAGTACCAGTTGGAGAAATACCAACCCCTGACGCAGCTCTGCCCTTTTTAGAATACAAGTAAACGGTGAAAACCTTCTTGCTCAAAATGGCGATCGGTGGTTAATGCTTCATTAATATTGAACTGACGCATCAATAAAAAGCTAACTGCATCACATAAGGAATAAGTCTTATCTTGCCGTGCCATCAATAGTTTGACAGCAGCACGATGTAAAGGCTCAGGCTCTTCTAGGTTCTGTGTGAGCATGGTATAATAGTAACACAGAACAGGAGGTGGGTTATGTGGATAAATTTTGATCAACTCCTCGATTTACCAAATGTAACAGTGGTCAATTATCAAAAAATTGATGAGACAATTTT
>NZ_JADBUB010000093.1:0-13407 GCF_020245865.1 Microcystis sp. M169S2 | reverse complement strand
GGAGGGATCAGGGGTAAAATTCAGGTACTTTTTCCCTGAAAATTAGGTAACTGACTACCTCAAAATCGGTAAAACCCTACACCCCACACCCCACACCCCACACCCTGCCCCCACCAACAAACTTTTTCAGCAGACCCTAAATAGCAGTTATCAGTTATCAGTGATCAGTTTTAAGTTTTGAGTGATACTAAATCCGGTTATTAAAAACTGGTTATTTATTCCCCCTTTTGCCTTTTGCCGTTCGGCTGTCCTGATATATAGCCTATACTCAACGGATTTAGTATTATTCCGCCATCCGACGGGCATCGGTGGGGGACAAGAAATTAGTCTATTAGGAGTTTACCAAAATGTCAGAAGACAGATTAGAGCGGATCGAGAAAATAGTGGAATCGAACGCTCGCGCTATTCAAGCCCTAGCTGATGCCGTCGCTAGTGACCGCGAAGAACGCAAACAGGAGAAAAAAGGGCTTTACGATTACCTAGCTCGAATAGCAAGCGCACAATCAGATTTTTATGAGACTCAAGCCGATTTTTACCGGCATCTAGAGAGAATGGATGATCGACACGCTCAAATGATTGAAATCATCCGACAGATTAACGAGAACAGAAGCGATCAAGCCTAACCTCTAGAAGTTGCCCGTAGGCACGGCTACGGGCTTAATTAAGCCCGTAGATAGGGCTTGCTGAATAAATCTTAAAACCTTGTTGGATAAGACTTTTAGACCTTTTGTCAATCAAAAAGTACCGGATATGGGAGTGGTCGGGGGGGAAATTCAGGTACTTTTCCCCTGAAAATTAGGTAATTGGCCACCTCAAAACCGGTAAAAACCCACACCCCACACCCCACACCCCACACCCCACACCCTGCCCCCACCAACAAACTTTTTCAGCAAACCCTAGATATTTTGATAATGAACGCTATAGCAGTTTTCATCAGAATGAGGCATGGGCAAGGAGCTTAAGTCCTTTGTTGGCAAAACTTGTCGATAAGTACCTAGGCAAAATTAATTACACATATCTAACCCCGCTCTTGCCTCTTGCCTCTTGCCTCTTGCCTATCTTCACTAGGAAATTAATTTTGCACGACTACTTACCTCAATAACGTGAAAAGCGCTATAAATAGCAGTTTCCCGGTCTCTTTTCTCTGTTTACTGGACGGCTACGCCGTGCCTTTGGCAACACTGAAAAAGGCGGGATCGGCCGGGATCGAACCGGCGGCCTAGTGCTTAGGAGGCACTCGCTCTATCCAACTGAGCTACGACCCCAATTTTTTCCCTAACCATGATAAGACATCCACGGCTAAATTGCTGATTGCCATGGATTATTTAGGTTTTTTTTGGGGGGGGTAATCTCGACTAATCCAGCAGAATAAGGCCTCGATACCCACCCCCTTTTTTGTTTTATGGCCGCAACCTTGGCAGTATGTTAATTTTATTTGCCCTTGAGGGCTTTTTGAAAATTCTTGCGGTAGGCGGGATTAACAGCCAACAGAAGCGGCCAGAACAGTGTTAGAGCTAAACGATTGGGTAAACTGGAACTAAAGTTAGTGCTTCTGTACCCATTCCAGAATTTCCAACCACCGACACCATAAAAAATTATTAAGATAAAAACAACGAGTCTCATGCCATCTCATCCTTGAATTTAGACAATTCACACCTCCCATTTTAAGCTTGGGTTTTGCCGACTTGGGAAAAGAAAATATTGTCCTGAATCCGGGAGACAGTGTTAGAATGCCGGTTAGGAACTAGCTCGATCGAGATAGGAAAACTAAAGCCAGAATTTGAAAAAAATATTTAAAAACGGCGAAAAGATAGCCTTGGGAGGAAGTTATGCGAGCGGTACTAATGGCAGGTGGTTCGGGGACAAGATTACGTCCGCTTACTTGTGATCTTCCCAAACCGATGGTCCCGATTCTCAACCGTCCGATCGCCGAACATATTATTAATTTACTGCGAAAGCATGACATTACTGAAATTATCACCACCCTGCACTATCTCCCCGATGTCATGCGCGACTACTTTCAAGACGGCAGCGACTTTGGGGTAAAAATCACCTACGCTGTCGAGGAGGATCAACCCCTAGGCACCGCAGGATGTGTGAAAAATATTGCCGAATGGTTAGATGATACCTTTCTGGTGATTAGTGGCGATAGTATCACTGATTTTGACCTGCAAAAAGCGATCGCATTCCATAAAAGCAAAAACTCGAAAGCAACCCTCGTCCTGACGCGGGTTCCCAATCCGATCGAGTTTGGGGTAGTGATTACCGACAAAGAAGGCAGAATTCGCCGTTTTATCGAAAAACCATCCACCAGCGAGATTTTTTCCGATACTGTCAACACCGGAACTTATATTCTCGAACCAGAAGTCCTCGATTATCTCCCCTACAAAGAAGAATCCGACTTTTCTAAAGATTTGTTTCCGCTGCTGCTGCAAAGGGGCGAACCTATGTATGGTTATGTGGCCGATGGTTATTGGTGCGATGTCGGTCATCTGGAGGCCTACCGAGAAGCGCAATACGACGCTTTATCTGGCAAAGTTAACCTAGAATTTCCCTATCGAGAAAAATCCCCCGGGGTATGGGTCGGCACTAATACCTATATCGATCCTAGTGCCCAGATCGAGGCACCGGCCATGATCGGCAATCATTGCCGTATTGGTGCAAATGTTCTGATCGAGAGGGGTTCGGTTATCGGCGATAATGTCACCATCGGTGCTGGGTCCGATCTGAAACGTCCCATCCTCTGGAATGGTGTGGTGATCGGGGATGAGGTCAATTTAGCCGCTTGTACGATCGCTAGGGGAACCAGAATCGATCGACGGGCCCAGGTACACGAAGGTGCGGTGATCGGACAATTATCGATCGTCGGGGAAGAAGCGCAGATCAATTCCGGGGTCAGAGTCTGGCCGAGTAAACAGATCGAATCGGGAGCCATCCTCAATATTAACCTGATTTGGGGAAATACTGCCCATAAAAACCTCTTTGGTCAACGAGGAGTATCGGGACTTGCTAACATCGATATCACGCCCGAATTCGCCGTTAAACTGGGGGCAGCCTACGGTTCTATTCTGAAACCGGGGTCAACGGTAATCGTCTCCCGGGATCAACGTAGTGTCTCGCGCATGGTCAGTCGATCGCTGATTGCCGGTTTAATGTCCGTGGGGGTGAATATCCAAAACCTACAAGCGAATGCTTTACCGATTTCGCGGACTTTAGTGTCTAAATTAAACGTAGTCGGTGGCATTCACGTCCGTATCCATCCCGATCGCCCGGATTTTCTCTTAATCGAGTTTTTAGACGAAAAAGGGATTAATGTTTCCAAAGCGAGGGAAAAGAAAATCGAAGGGGCCTATTTCAAGGAAGATTTGCGACGGGTGGGAATGCAGGACATCGGCAGTATGTCCTATCCGGCTGATATTCTCGATAATTACCGCAAAACCTTTGAAACTCAGCTAAATGTGGAGGCTATTCGCAATAGTAGCTCCAAAATCGTCATTGATTACGCCTACGGAGTCTCGGGAGCAATTTTACCAGAATTACTGGCTAAATTTGGCTGTGATGCCGTAGTTCTCAATGCCAGTTTACGTCAGAATGCCCTTTCCATGCAGGAAAGAGAGTTACTAATCCATCAATTGGGCCATGTGGTGGAGGCCCTGAAAGCGAACTTAGGCGTACAAGTTTCGGCCAACGGGGAACAATTAGTCCTCGTCGATGAGAGTGGTTTATCGATTCGCGGGGAACAATTAACTGCTCTAATGGTGAATACAATTCTGACCGCCCATCCTCGCGGTACAGTGGTAGTGCCGGTTCATGCTTCTAGTGCCGTGGAACAGATCGCACGTCGTCACGATGGCCGGGTGGTGCGGACAAAAGCCAGTCCTAGCGCTTTAATGGAAGGATGTCAAACCAATCCTAATGTGGTTTTAGGAGGCTCTGGGCAAACTGGCTTTATTTTTCCGCAATTACATCCCGGTTTCGATGCCATGTTCAGCGTGGCGAAACTTTTGGAGATGTTAACCATTCAGGAACGTTCTCTAGCTCAGGTGCGGGCCGAGTTACCGCGCATTTACAATAAGAATACGGCGGTGCGTTGTCCTTGGAAAGTCAAGGGATCCTTGATGCGCTATCTGGTGGAAACTCACGCTACCGATAATCTAGAGTTAATCGATGGGGTGAAGGTGATTAATCCCCTCAATGATGACTGGGTATTGATTTTACCCGATGCTGGAGAACCTTTAGTGCATATCTATGCTAACAGTGAGCAGCGGGAATGGGTCGATCGGACAATTAAAGAATATCGTCATCGTGTCCAGCATTTCGTCGAACATTACCAGGGCGAAATAGTGATGATTTAGGATTTTTTTGCCCTATTAGCCCCCGAAACTTGACTATGAGGATTTTTTTGACCTAAAAGGTGTCCTAGCCCTGTAAATGCTCATTTTTCCCGCAAAAGCAAGGCGATTCGATCGGCCGCTGCCTCACCGGTGCGGATCGCTCCCTCAAAAAATCCTGGCCAGCGATCAGCCATTTCTGAGCCGGCCCAGTGAATCGGTCCAACGGGAGTAAAAAGAGCCTCGCCGAAACTTGTCCAGACTCCGGGGGGCATAAAAGCGGCATAGGCGCCACCAGTCCAGGGATCCCCGGGCCAATCCACCTCATCGTAACTGATCGGGAAAAGAGCCTCTTGACCGAAATAAATAGCTAAATCCGAGAGGACGGCGGCACGACGCGCTGGACTACTCATGGAGCGCCAACGAATATAGCGATCGCCAACCACAAAGGTGGCGATTACCCCGACGCCGGTTTCGGGATCGGAACTATCGGCACAGAGTTCCAACCATTGACAATTCCCCTGAGAAACTCCCGCTAGTCCCTGTTTTCGCCAGAAAGGTTGCTCGTAGGAAATCAGGACTTTAGCGCAGCATCCCATCGGTACTCGTTGGGTTAGTTGTTCTCGCTGGGGTGGCAGCGGGGGATGATAAATAATGCGGCCGGCAAGATGGGGCGGCATGGCAATGATGGCAAATTTGGCGGTAAAAGTATTCTGGCTGGTTTCTACGGTCACGCCGGCCGAGTCATAATTAAGGCGAAAAACTGGTTCCCCCAGTCGAATTCGCTCTCCTAACTCCGCCGCGATCTTGTCGGGAATTTGTCCGGCTCCGCCATGGATCAGTTCGGCTTCTGGATGTTCGGCCTGAGGGGCGCAATTTTGTCCCCAAAGAACGTGCAGCAGTGAGACTTGGTTGGGTTCGGCCGGCCCGAGAAAACCCACTGCACGCGCCATATAAGCAAAATACCATTGACCAAAATCTGTGCTGGTGTTTTCTTCAATCCACTGGGCAAAAGTTTTACTGTCTAGTTTTTTGGTGTGATCGTTGCTTTGGGGATAACCGGAAGGTAGGGTTTTGGCTAGTTCTTGAAAACGCGCCCATGCTGACATCGCATCTTGCCATTCTGCCGCGCCGATATCGGGTACTTCTCCCTCGTGGAAACCTTGAAAAAAACCATTGAATTCATAGCGTTTGTTGTTAAAGACTAGGACGGTTTTTCCCTGATTGGGAGAGGGAAAACGACGTATTTTATACTCATCAAGGAGGGCTAAAAAACGCTCTTGGGTTGGACCCACCCACTGACCACCTCGATCGATCCACTGTCCGGAGGGGAGATATTGACCAGACATTCTACCACCGTAACGATTTCGCGCTTCGATCACCAGAACTTGATGACCTTGCCTCTGGAGATTCCGCGCGGCGATTAATCCTGCTAATCCCGCCCCGACAACGATACAATCATAGCTAGTCCACTGGAGATTTGTCATGATTTTAGCTCCACAGAATATTTTATAATTAACAATTATTATTTTCCCCGATTTTTCCCTCAGTTTCTCTATCCATTGGCTCTTTTGATTAAATTATCTGCTGCTATCAATGTTTGATCTTCTTAGCGATCGCTTAAGCCAACACCTAGAACAAATTGTCCGAGAAAGAAACCCTTTTTTCTCTAGTCAAGGACATTTTTATGTGCGAGAATACCTGCGGCAAGAGTTAGGCAATTGGGGAAAGGTTGAATCACATTTTTTCCCTTTTCGGGGAAAAGTTTACGAAAATTTAATCTTGGATTTGCCTAACAACAGTCAAAAACCTCCGATTTTAATTGGCGCTCATTATGACACGGTGCCGGGGTCGCCGGGGGCTGACGATAACGCCACGGGATTAGCGGTATTATTAGAATTAGCCAGGTTTTTTGGGGAGAATCAGGCTAATTATCCAATTCGTTTAATTGCCTTCGATCTAGAAGAATACGGATTACTGGGGAGCATTGCCTACGCAGAAAAATTAAAACAAACTAAGCAGGATTTAAGGTTAATGTTATCCTTAGAAATGCTCGGTTACTGTGATAAAAATCCCCATTCTCAAAAATATCCAGCTTTTCTAGAACATTTTTACCCCAACACTGGGGATTTTATCGCTTTGATTGGCAATCTCAAAACCCGCGAGGATTTAAAATTTCTCAGTCGAGTCCTGCGAGAAAATCAAACTCCCTGCGAATGGTTGCCCGTAATTTTTGGAGGTTATATCGTCCCCGATACTCGACGCAGCGATCATTCTCCTTTTTGGAGTCGCGGTTATTCGGCAATTATGGTGACAGATACGGCTAATATGCGTAATCCCTATTATCATAGTTCTCGGGATACAATCGCTACTTTAGACTTAAATTTCCTAACACGAGTCTGTCAAGGTCTCTGTTTTGGATTGCAATCTTTACCGATGAGATAAAAGTTAGCGTTAGCGTAACGCACCAATCCCAGTTAGAAACCCAACATTATTGACGACATTGGTGTGGTTGGGTTTCGCTCAAGCGTCACTAATATTTGACAGACAAAAGTTATTATTGCTCAACCCAACCTACTACTTAAGTCACTTGTCTTGGCAAAATTAAAATCTATCCCGTGTTTTTCCCTATCAATGTTGTTCTTTCGATCATCTCACTCAAACTGGATTTTTTGTACTTCACCGCCGAACAATTTTTAAAAATTCCCTTGGTGTAACGATCTCTGTTTTCCCATAGCGTTGCAGTATAAGCAAATCATTGTAACCAGTAATGAGATAGCGTGCTTCCCCACTGGTTGCCAGATTTAGGAATTTATTATCGTCTCGATCTCGGCAAATTTCAGTGTGGTCAGTAGGTCTAATCAGCAGCGAAACTTCCAAAATTCTTACTAGCAGTTGTCGGCGCTGCTCCAGTGTAATGTACCTCTCGAACTTTGGGAGAAGAAGTTTTGTGACCAACTCGCCTATGGTTGCGGGACTTTGCAGAATAATAAAGTTATTAATCGCGTATTCTACAGCCAAAGCTGGTGTTGTCGTACTGCTTAAGGCGAAGCTTATCAAGACGTTCGTATCGATAACTATGGGTTCACGATTCATCTACTAAAAGCTCTTCCAACTTCTCATCAGTCAATCCCTGACTCTTGGCATAAGCACGAATTTCATTGACCACTTCCATCAAGGCTTGGATGGTTTCTTCCTGTTCGTTTCCCGTCATCTCATGATTCTCGATGGTGAAATCGACACACGCATGAGCAGACAAACCTAACTGCTCGATCGCTGTGGGAATCTCGCTAATTTTAACGTTTCGGATCGTTGCTTTCATCGAAAATTTTGGGTCTGAAACCCCGTCGTAGAACGACGGCTTTACTGTTAAATATGAGCATCGTTTACGAAATATATGCTAAAATGTGAGGTTGAGTGCGGTTGGGTTTCGCTTAAGCGTCGCTAATAGTAGTATCCTAACATCGGCAACAAATAAACCTCCGCAAACCATCTGTAACCATTGCTGGCGAACAGAATTTCGTTGGACGATCAGTAATGTGGTCAAAACATTTATCATAGGGCGTTGACATATTTTTCCCTCCGAATCATATATCATCTTAACCGTTCAGAGGGCGGTTATCAAGCCGCCATTAGTTTTGTAATGGGGATTTATGTCCCGCTCCAAAAACTTTTCGCCTTAAGGCGAGGTTTTAGACCCGATTTTTTCGATAAAAGCAGACCACGGAGGAATTTTTCCTGGCACTAAAGCTCTGCAAGAATTATCACTTTAAGCGGTGACATTTTCTGTTTCTGCTGGTTGAATTTCTGGCATTTCTACTTTAATTAAACTCACTCTAGCACGATAAAGTAGTTTTTCCCCATGACGATACCCCCGATAACGAACTAAAACGGGTGTACCTATTTCTGCTTGACCATCGATCAATTGATGGATTTGCGGATCGTAACCGACATGATCACCGACACTGTCAATTGGTTGCACTCCCCAGCGCTCCAGTAACTGCATAATCGGTTTAACTAGGGAGAGGATTTTGACGGCTGCTAGGTCGGGATTTTTGCGGGCAACGGCCTCGGCCGTGGGCCATTGAACTAACCAAGATTCGATCGCTTCGATGCTTTGACGTTGAAATTCTGCGGCTAATTCTTCTTTTTGCTTGTCTAATTTTTGCTGTAAATTTTGATACTCTTGTTCGAGAATTTTTAATTCCCCTGAACGATCCTCTGTCCCCATCGTCGGGATTTGAAAATGAGCGAGGAGATCGCTAACTGGCAGCTGCAGCGCATTAGCTAATTTCACCAAAGATTCAGAGGATAATTTGGCGATTAAGCCATGGCGAACTCTCTGCAATTGCCAAGAAGATAGACCCGATAACCGACTCAATTCTTCCAGATTTTTACAGCCAATTTTTGCCATTAACTGCTCTAATTTTTGCCGATGATATTTATATAAGGACTCATTCATGGGACTTCTCAGCTTAAGCGATGTGTTTAGCTAAAACAGATTTAGGAGCGCGACGAACTCGACAGAGAATTGTTTCTTTACCGAGACTCTGATGAGCGGCAAAGCGATGGCAACCAGAAAAACCGTAGTAGTTACCATCCACCTCCAAAACATCGATCGGTTCTCGTAATCCCTCCTCAGCGATCGATTGCATCAACTGATTAACTGTTTCGGGATCGGTTTGTCGCGGTAAAGGACGACGAATTTGGGACAGAGGAATGTTTTTAATTTCCATAGTGTCTTCACTATAGCACATTTAGGCTAAACTGAAGATAAGTTGACTCGGTTGCTGATGCAGTGGTCTGCCTCGCTGCCGGCAGTTTTCTTAACACAGACAAGATTTTATCACTCAATTCCCTCCTTTGCTGACTATGACTATTCCTCCTATCAATGAAAAGATTATCCGGCAAAATAGCACCAATGCTTCCTATCAGCGCGGTCAATATTATTACGATAAAGGTGCAGTTATTTCTCTTTGGCAACGGGGGCAAAATCTACAAGCTTTAGTGAGTGGTAGTGAGGTTAAACCCTATCGAGTTGCCATAGATTTTAACCAAGAAAACCTTGAAAATGTCTCCTGTTCCTGTCCCTACGATTACGAGGGTTGGTGTAAGCATATTGTGGCAGTTTTATTAACCTGTTCTCGCCAACCAGAATTAATTATCAAAAAAGCCTCTCTAGAGGAGTTATTGACACCGATCGATGAAAGTAAATTAAGAAAATTGCTTAATCATTTAGTGGCTAAACACCCAGAAATTATCAAGACAATTGATAAGTTTTTAGTGCCAGCTACCCCAGTTAATAAAGCGGCAGGTAAGATAACTATTAATGTCAAAGCTTATCGTAATACTGTCCGTAATGAACTGAGGCAATCCCTGCGAGCGATCAAAGAAGATTACTACGAAGAAGATCCAATTTCTGATGAAATTTATGCCCTAGTGGATGAGGCCCAAGATTATTATCAAAAGGGAGAACCGGATAACGCAATCGCTATTTTAGAAGCAATTATTAGCGCCTGTATCGAGGAATGGGATGATTTAGAAGATTACGGTGCTGTCAATGATGATTTAAGTGCCAGAATCGATCGAGTTTTAACTGCAGCAATTTTAAGTAAAGAATTTAATCCCCAAGAAAAGCAAGATTTAAGGGAAAAGATCGAGCAATGGCAAGATGAATGGAGTGCCGATTTTGAGATGAGTTTAGCAGCCTTACAACAGGGATGGGATGATCCAATTTTAGAGAAGATTTTACGAGGAGAATCGGCTAATTTTTCAGAAATGTGGTCAGGGAATATCCCTTATTATGCCCAAACATTAACTTCTATTCGCTTAGAAATTTTCGAGCAACAGGAAAAAGATCAGGAGTATTTGAATCTAGCTTTAGCTTCAGGACAAGTGGTAGAATACCTAACTAAGTTAGTCTATCTTGATCGCATTGAGGAAGCGATGGCATCATCAAAAAACATGATAACTAAAAACGATGAAGCCTTCTTTTTTGCCAAAGCTTTACGCGATGAATCCGCTCCAGAATCCGCCCTAATAATTGCCAGGGGTGGTCTAAATTTCCCTGGGAATTATTATTATCAATTAGCTCTCTGGACAAGTGAACTAGCGCAATCTTTAGGGGATATAGATACAGCTTTGGCTGCTAGAATTAAGGCATTTCAAGACCAACCTTCCTTTTCCCATTACCAAAAAATTGAGTCTTTAGCGGGGGAAGATTGGCCAGATTTAAAATTAGACTTGTTAGATTACTTGCGCGAGTTTAGCGGTGGACGTTCCACAGAGGCTAAAATCGATATATTTCTCCACGAAAATTTAGTTAGAGATGCAATTAAAGTCGTTTCTGATAATTCCTATGTGCAGTCTCACCTAATTTGGCGGATAATGGATGCGGCTGCTACCGTCGATCCTAACTGGGTGATCGATCGCGCGTGTCCTCCTGCGGAAAAGATACTCGACGAAAAAAAGGCTGATCGCTACGAAGAAGCGATTAAATGGCTGAAAAAAGCTCGTAATGCCTTTTATATGTCAGGAAGACGGGAAGAATGGCAAACTTATCGGGAAAGTTTAATTAAGGAACACGGACGCAAATCGAAATTTATGGGGTTATTTAAATATCAGGATTTACAATAATTTAAGCTTCTAGCCGTCAGTTATCGGCTAAAACCGGGCTGTTTTTAGCTTGTAGAGCGGTAATTGTCCTAATCTTAGACCTAGTGACATTTCGGGGCAAAGTGGAGTATAATGGAAGATTGGTCTAAACTTATCTCCAGACTACTTATACTGAATATTCATTGTCAAAAAATATGACTGAAACTATTCGCTTTTTGATGTGTTCTCCCGATCATTACGATGTGGATTATGTGATTAATCCCTGGATGGAGGGCAACATTCACAAATCTTCCCAGGAAAAAGCTAGGCAACAATGGCAGCAGCTTTATCATGTTCTCAAAGATCGGGCGCTCGTGGATTTAGTCACACCAGAAAAAGGCTGGCCTGACATGGTTTTTACCGCTAATGCAGGTTTAGTTCTGGAAAAAACTGTAGTTCTCAGTCGCTTTTTACACAAAGAAAGACAGGGAGAAGAACCCTATTTTAAACAGTGGTTTGAAGATAACGGTTTTACGGTTCACGAACTGCCCAAAGATTTACCTTTTGAAGGTGCAGGAGACGCATTATTAGATCGGGAAGGACGTTGGTTATGGGCAGGATATGGCTTCAGAACTGAGTTAGATTCCCACCCTTTAATCGCTAAATGGCTCGATATCGAGGTTTTATCCCTACGTTTAATCGATGAACGTTTTTATCACCTTGATACCTGTTTTTGTCCCCTTAGTGGCGGTTATCTACTCTACTATCCCGATGCTTTTGATGCCTATTCTAATCGATTAATTGAGTTAAAAATTCCCGAAGAAAAACGCATTATCGTTGAAGAAGCCGATGCGGTTAACTTTGCTTGTAATGCAGTAAATATCGGTCAAGTAATCGTCATGAATAAAATTAGTGACGATTTACAACATAACTTAGCTGCAAAAGGGTTTGAAGTGGTACAAACTCCCCTAACGGAGTTTTTAAAAGCAGGAGGAGCCGCTAAATGTTTAACCCTGCGTACCACCGAACCCTTAATTCCAGACCATCACGCAAATGTCACCATTGAAAGTCGCATTCTCCAGCTAGAAGGTCATCTGCTCGACGCGGGAATTATGAATAAAGCTCTCGATGTTGTGGTGGGAAATGGGGGCAGCTTCAAGGTTTTAAACTTCACCTTAGGGATTGAGCGCCAAAGTACCTCCTCGGCCGAAGTGCGCGTTTCTGCACCCTCTCACGAGGTAATGGAGGAGATCATGGTACAATTGATCGACCTCGGTGCGGCCGCTCGTCCCCAAGAAATCTGTGATGTCAATACCGCAGTGGTGGCACAAGATGGGGTCGCTCCCGATGATTTTTATGTCAGCACCATCTATCCCACGGAAGTGCGGGTTAACTGTGAATGGGTGCGGGTGGAAAATCAACGCATGGATGCAGCCATCGTCGTCACTGAAAGTCCGGAAGGCAAAACGGCGAAATGTACTCTGCTGCGGGATTTAAAAGCTGGCGATCGCGTCATGGTGGGAGTTGAGGGCATCCGTACTATCCGACAGGCGGAATCCAGGGAACAACGCAACAGCACTCAGGAATTTACCTTTATGGGTGCGGGGGTTTCCAGCGAGCGCCGAGTCGAGTTAACCGTCGAGCAGATTGCCTGGGAAATGCGCCAAATTCGCGACCAGGGCGGTAAAGTGGCAGTAACGGCAGGTCCGGTGGTCATTCACACTGGAGGAGCGCAACATCTCTCCCGTTTAATCCGCGATGGTTACGTTCACGCTTTACTGGGGGGAAATGCGATCGCAGTTCACGACATGGAACAGGCGATCATGGGTACTTCTTTAGGGGTAGATATGCAGAAAGGCATCCCCGTGCGCGGTGGCCATCGTCACCACCTCAAGATTATCAACCTCATCCGTCGCCACGGCAGCATCGCCAAAGCTGTATCGGCCGGGGTATTGACAAAAGGCGTAATGTATGAATGCGTCAAGAATAATGTCCCCTTCAGTTTGGCCGGTTCAATTCGCGATGATGGTCCGCTTCCGGATACGGAGATGGATTTAATTAAAGCACAGGAAGAATATTCCCGCTTGATTCAAGGTGCAGACATGATTCTCATGCTCTCTAGTATGCTCCATTCCATCGGTGTGGGCAATATGACACCGGCGGGGGTAAAAATGGTCTGTGTTGATATTAACCCGGCCGTGGTGACAAAATTAAGCGATCGAGGTTCCGTAGAATCCGTGGGTATCGTCACCGATGTGGGTTTATTCCTGAGTCTGTTAACCCAACAGTTGGATAAGTTAACCCGTCCCTTGGTAGAAACGGTTTAAAAGCCAAAATAGATGGTTCTTCCGAACTTACACTGTAGAAAATTCCCCAAGCTCCCTCTCTGTCCAGCAATGCTCTAAAGTTGATAAATATCAATCTAACAAAAACTCAAAGCCCTATTTTACAAGCTTTACAAGCATGAGTTGTTGATAGTTTT
>NZ_JADBUB010000092.1:0-60561 GCF_020245865.1 Microcystis sp. M169S2 | reverse complement strand
TCCACCTAGGGCCATGAAGGCGCAGGGGAAGAGTAGTAAACCAGACCAACCGATGAAGACGAAACGGTCTCTTTTGAGCCAGTCATCGAGAGCATCAAACAGCCCTCTTTCTGGGGCGCGTCCGACAGCAATGGTCATGGGGGTTTTCTCCGAAAAATGTATATTATTGCTAAGATTCCGCCCTCTCTTCTCCATCTATCCGAGCAGGCGAGCAGATGTGTTGAAGAATTGTGAGAAATCTTTACTTTTCTTAACTTACACTATATTGGAAAAAATGACCAATATTTTTTAGGTCGATCTTAAGAAAATCTAAAATTTTTTCGGGGAGACCACTTGCTGCGCCCTCAAAGCTGTTGTCATTGGCAAATGCGGCAAAATCCACTTGAGTGGGATGCTAGACCCCTCTGTGCGGCAATTATGCCCAAATTGAGGTGATTAAACCCCACAGTGCGCTATTAAGTCTTATTAAGGAGTGTTAGACCGATGGAAGTGGGATAGTAGGATGGAGAGGGTTGCTCGATCGCAGGAAGCGGTATAAGGCGTTGCTGAATCGAGATATGAACACTAAAGGAAGCGATTGTGCATCGTATCCACAAGTTAACTCAGTTTTTGGTTTTAAGAATTTCCTCAAAGACAATTCATCCTTAAAATCAGCAACGCCCAGTATAATTAATGGTTATGTGGCAGACTTGGGTTTGTCACTTTCAGGAGGATATGGCTCAGGTGGTTTTTTTTGCCCTACCGGGGGGGAAGGCGGCTTGACCGGTTTCTGACGCTTTTCCATACTCAGATTTAGTAACTCTGTCCAATCTCGAACAAGCTTGTCAAGAACATTCATATTTTCAGACTCTTGCTTAGAATCGCAAGACTCTTGCCCAGAATCATACATTAGAACTCTCCATTTTCAGGTCTATCGTCAAAATTATAACATTCCTCAAAAGACCATCCCATCAGTTGACCATGAGATTTTATATTTCTAGCATAAAAGTAAATCATTATAGTTTTAATTTTCTCTGGATATTTATCTGTTCTATGTATGAAATCGCAGTATATATCGTCCGATTCCCCTGGTTCAATTACAATGATTGCACCTTTTTTTTTAGATCTACCTTTTTTGAATATATTTCTGGAAAATCGATTTGTAAATTCTCAAATTGTTCCGCTTTTTGGATAGAGGAAATAACATCTTCTATAATAGGTGATACCCAATTAATTCTTGCTTCGACGTGATCAATCCTTATTAGCACATTACCAATATTTTCTATCTTTGCAATAATACGAATCAACAAAATTTTGTTGTTTAGTAGCATATTGCTATGAATGCAATGATGAGTGATTTTGTGAGTAATTATCGCCTTGGGTTGAATTTGTCTTTTCTGCCAAAACCAAATTGCAGTGGCAAAAATACCAACAATGGTGACGATAGACTGAAGGGTTTGAGCTACATTTCTGATCACTTCACTATTTGATACAAACCAGTTAAGTGATATCTGAATATTTGTCATAAATTGGTTTAAAAATTGCATTTTTTTATTTTTAAGCTAAAGTGTTTGATATCATATCTTCTGTTTTTTGTGACTAGCAAATTAATCAATATACCCCAATTGTTTTATGATTTGTTGTGCGTCCGTCCTAGTGCAATCGCTATCGCTGTAGGGTGCGTTCCCCGAAGCCTTTGGGTTTTGCCAACCGGATTTGGACAGAACCATAATAACAATTGTACTTAACGATGTACAACTCTGATGAGCGTCAACATTGTCAACTTTAGTGCGATCGCTGATCTTGTAGGGTGCGTTCCCTGATGCAACTCCTACTGCTGCACCGATAGATTTTTGGGGAACGCACCATGCACATTCATTGAAGCAAGTGATTACCAGCTAACAACGCCTCTGCACACCCACTGCCGAGAGTTAATCGGTGATAGTGAACAGCAATCAGTGAACTGAAAACTCATGATCACTGATCACTGACTTCCCAACCCCTGCTATACAATGGTTTTTGACTTGTTTTTTGGAAGGGAACGCTAAACTATGTATTCGATCGATATTACCCTGAAACTGTCCCCCATCCCCATTTCCGTGCAGCGCAAGGAAGAAGCAGGAGCAGACGCTTTGTATCAAACAATTATTAACGCTATGCGATCGCCTAATCCCGAATTATTAGAATTAACCTGCGAAAAACAAACCGATAAAAAGGTGGCGGTTTTGAGCGATCAGATCAGTGCGGTGATTGTGTCACAAAAATCCGGGGCTGCCTCCACCGGCAGAGTGCCGGGGTTTGTCACCTTAGCCACAGAATAGTTCTTTCATCAGTTATCAGTGTGCAGTAACCAGTAATCAGTGACAAGAAAACGGCAACCGCCTAGATAACACTTTCCACTGAAAACTCAAAACTCAAATCTGATAACTGATAAGCTGTTCATAATTTAAATTGCTTGTTGAGACGAGTCAAGAGGCACTCTTGCAAGAGGCAACAGTAAAGGGATTGGAGGAGATTGGGCTGATCATTAAGAATAAGCGGTTTAAATAGGGTTTGCGGCAAAAAGTACGGGCGAAGCATTCGGATAGAAAATCTACGGTTTCATCGATAGGTTATTGCCCGAATGCTTCGCCCCTACAGGACTCGGGCCGATGAAGACGCAAGGTTTGGAAGCACGATTCTCTCAAAATCTTGTACCTGTGGGAGCAAGAAAAGCCACAAAACCCCTATCTTGCCTACATTTCACATTTATTCAGCAAGCCCTAAATAAGTCTTAGCTTAACTGATAACTGATAACTGATAACTGATAATTCATGACTATAAAAGTAACAGACCTCTGCTTTAGCTGGCCGAATGGGAAATCAGTATTAAATGGCTGCTCTTTGCAAGTTCCCAGAGGGGAATTTTGGATGTTGTTGGGGACAAATGGCAGCGGTAAATCAACCCTGCTGCGGCTCTTAGCGGGATTATTAAAACCCAGTCGCGGGGAAATAGAGATACCTAACCCCCTCGGTTTTGTTTTTCAAAATCCCGACCATCAGTTAGTGATGCCAACAGTGGGAGCAGATGTGGCCTTTGGGTTGGTATCCGAGGGTTTATCCACGCCGGCAATTCGGGCGCGGGTGCGGGAATCCCTAGGGGCGGTGAATTTATTAGAAATGGAAAAACGACCGATCTATGCTCTCAGTGGCGGACAAAAGCAAAGAATCGCCATTGCGGGGGCTTTAGCTCGTCATTGCGAGGTTTTGCTCTTTGATGAACCCACCGCCCTTTTGGATGGGGATACCCAAATAGAATTAGTCTCTCAAGTGCAGAAATTGGTCAAAAACCGAGGTATTACGGCCCTTTGGGTGACGCATCGCCTGGAGGAATTGGATTACAGCGATGGGGCATTTTTGTTAGAGGGGGGTAAGGTAACGGATCGGGGAAATCCCCTAGACTTAAAAGCGAGATTATTGGCAAGTGCGGCAGTCGAATCTTAAATTTTTTGTTAATATCATTAAGATGCTGTTTTTTAGAACTGCCCTTAATGCCACACAAATTACTCTCAAAGCCATGGTTAATTCTTCTGATCGTTCCCTTCTGCTGGTTGACGGCTACAACGTCATCGGCGCTTGGCCGTCCCTGAAAAAAATCAGCGATCGCCACGGTCTCGAACCGGCGCGAGACAAGTTAATTGAAACCCTAATCGGTTACACCCACCATCAGGGTTATCAAACCCAAATCGTCTTCGATTCCTACCTTCAAGATACCCCCGGCAGCCAAGAACGCTACACTAACCATTTATCGGTTTATTTTACCGCTCACGCTCAAACCGCCGACACCTATATCGAGAAAACCTGCGCCGATTTTTGGTACAATCGCGCCCCAGCTATCGGACGGATTATCGTCGCTACCTCTGATAATGCCCAAAAAATGACGATTATGGGTTATGGGGCCCAGTGGATTTCCGCTCAACGTCTGGAAATCGAGGTGGATTTAACCGGTCGTCGTCTGAGAAAATCCCAGAGTTCTTCTCAAAGTCCCAAAGGGCGTTTTTTATTCCATTCCCTCGATGCTCAGGTGCAACAGAAATTAGAGAAAATGCGCCACGGAATTAGTTATCAAAAACCTTGACAAATTACCCCAAATATGTATCGACAAAATCCCCATTAGAGGCACAGGTAACTGTGTCTCTAAGCTTTTCAAGGTCAGTTGCGGTTCAGGGGATTTTGTCAAAAGCTGGCCCCTCTAAACCACTGGTTTCACAGTTGCAATTCTGCTAAACCTAAATAATTAATTCCCGCGGGTGTCACTTGGAAGCGACAGGGTAAAACCTTGACTCCTTTAGCCACTGCTTGACGCAATAACTGCCCGTATTTAGTATCCTTACTATCCCCCGGAGCAAATCGGTCACAATCACCCCGATTAATAAAGTAGAGCATAATCGCCTCCGCTGCCGGCAATAAAGCCATTAATTCCTGTAAATGCTTCTGTCCTCGCGTGGTGACAGTATCGGGAAAAAGTGCCGTTTCTCCCTGATTCCAAGTGGTATTTTTGACCTCAATATAGGTGAGGGAATTATCCCCATGGGTCAAAAGAAAATCAATTCTACTGCCATTATTTTGACCGTAGGCCACTTCTGATCGCACCTCGGTGTCATTTTTGACCAAATCGGGAAAAACTCCTTGCAACAGGACATTTTTCACCACCTGATTAGGAAGATTGGTATTAACTCCCACCCAAGTCTCCCCCAGTTGAATCATCTCCCAGGTGTAAGCTAATTTTCGCTTCGGGTTATCACTGCGAGAAAGATAAACCGGTTGACCCTCTACGCATACATCCGTCATCGGTCCGGTATTAGCGCAATGGGCCGTAATTAATTCTCCGTTGTCCAGTTGTATGTCGGCAAAAAAGCGTTTGTAACGTTTAATTAAAATACCCTTGACAAGAGAAGGGTAAGTGTGAACTAACAAAGAAGTCATCAAATTTTCGCCAGGCTATATAAGGTAAAGAATAGCCTTTTTTTGGGAGCTTAACCTGAAGACAGGAGACCTTTCAGTTATCAGTGAACACTATTTTCCTTTATTCGTAGCAGGCATTTTACTCTCTTGGGTTTGGTGGGTAAAATGTATTCTAAAATACATTCCTGCTGGCGAGCAAATGGAACGAACCACAAAGACACAAAGGACACAAAGATTGATCGGTCTTATATAAGTTAAACTTATCACACAAAGAATAAGAGAGCCGGCATTTTACTCCCCTCTCCCTTTGGTTGTGGGGGTAAGGGAAATTAACCATCTCTGCGATTACTTTTGAAAAATGGCATCAGTGACAAGAAAACGGCAATTTTCTACTTAAGACTGTCCACTAAAAACTAACATCTGATCACTGATCACTGATCACTGATAACCGTTCAGGTACAATAAAACCTTGAGGCTTAGTAGATATTGAGATTATGGGTAACACTTTCGGACGACTATTTCGGGTTTCCACTTTTGGAGAATCTCACGGGGGTGGGGTAGGAGTGGTTATCGATGGTTGTCCCCCGCGCTTAGAAATTTCTGAAGAGGAGATTCAAATCGATTTAGACCGTCGCAAACCGGGACAAAGCAGAATCGTGACCCCGCGCCGGGAAAATGACATTTGTGAGATAATTTCGGGCGTTTTTGAAGGCAAAACCCTCGGTACACCGATCGCTATTTTAGTACGGAATCAGGATGCTCGTTCGCAAGATTACAACGAAATGGCCGAGAAATTCCGACCTTCCCATGCGGATGCCACCTACGAAGCAAAATACGGCATTCGCAACTGGAAAGGAGGAGGCAGATCTTCGGCCCGAGAAACCATCGGCCGGGTGGCCGCAGGAGCGATCGCTAAAAAAATCCTTAAATCTGTCTATAATGTCGAGATTATCGGCTATGTGAAGCGAATTAAAGATATTGAGGCAATCATCGACCCCAACACCGTCACCCTCGACGAGGTGGAAAGTAATATAGTGCGTTGTCCCAACGGGGAAACGGCCGCCCAAATGATCGCCCTGATCGACCAAATTCGCCTGAATAAGGACTCGATCGGCGGTGTGGTGGAATGTGTAGCCAGAAATGTGCCGAAAGGTCTAGGAGAACCCGTTTTTGATAAGCTAGAAGCCGATTTAGCTAAAGGGATGATGTCCTTACCCGCGAGTAAGGGATTTGAAATCGGATCGGGATTTGCGGGAACCTTCTTAACCGGCAGCGAACACAATGACGAGTATTTTATCGATGATAACGGGGAAATTCGCACCACGAGCAATCGTTCGGGGGGTATCCAAGGGGGAATCAGTAACGGTGAAAATATTATTATCCGCACCGCTTTTAAACCCACCGCGACTATCGGTAAAGAACAAAAAACCGTGACGCGCAGCGGGGAAGAAACCACCCTAGCAGCCAAAGGAAGACACGATCCTTGTGTTTTACCCCGAGCGGTCCCAATGGTAGAAGCGATGATGGCTTTGGTATTATGCGATCATCTGCTCCGTTTTCAGGGACAATGTACGATTAGCGATCGCTTTTTCTAAACCTTTACCCGCGATGAAATTTTTATTCCTTCATTCCAATTTTCCCGCCCAATTTCGCCATTTAAGCACGGTTTTGGCTCAAGACCCCGGAAATCAAGTGATTTTCGGCACTACCAGGCAAGAGGGAGAGATAGCGGGGGTAAAAAAATTTATTTACAAGGAAAGTCGCGCTGTTTCTCCCCAAACCCATCATTATGTCCGTCCCCTCGAAAGTGCGGTTTTACAAGGTCAAGCGGTTTATGCTGTTTGCCAACAACTGAAAAATCAAGGATTTTATCCCGATATTGTCTATGCACATTCCGGCTGGGGGCCGGGCCTATTTATCAAGGATATTTTCCCGAAAACTAAGTTTTTAGCCTATTTTGAATGGTTTTATCATGCCCATGGTTCCGATGCTGATTTTGATCCGGCGGATCCCCTTAATGCTGATGCCGAGGCCCGGATTAGAATTAAAAATGCGACGATCCTCATCGATATGGTCAGTTGCGATCGAGGTTTAGCGCCGACTATCTGGCAAAAACAGCAATTTCCCTGCGAATTTCACTCAAAACTCACGGTTTTGCACGATGGCATCGATACGGACTATTTCTGTCCCCGTCCCGATGTGCAGTTAGTGATTCCAGAGATAGGTTTAGATTTATCGGGTGTTAAGGAGATTGTCACCTATGCAACCCGGGGAATGGAACCCTATCGCGGTTTTCCCCAATTTATGACGGCTGTTTCCCTAATTTTAGCCCGTCGGCCTAACTGTCATATCGTGATTGTCGGTGAGGATCGGGTCGCTTATGGAAAAACTCTACCGGACGGCAAAACCTATAAACAATTGATGTTAGAAAGCCTTTCTTTGGATTTATCCCGGGTGCATTTTACCGGTTCTCTGCCCTACGGTCAATATAAACAGGTTTTACAGGCATCGGCCGCCCATATCTATCTTACTCGTCCTTTTGTGCTTTCTTGGTCAATGTTAGAGGCTATGGCCATGGGTTGCGTCGTGATTGGTTCCGATACTCCCCCCGTGCGAGAATTAATTACTGATGGGGAAAATGGTTTATTAGTGGATTTCTTTTCTCCTCAACAAATAGCTGATCGCGTGGATGAAGTGTTAGATTATCCCCAGGGTTGGCAAAATCTGCGTTTAAATGCTAGGGAAACTATCAAGCAACGCTACGACCTCAAACAATGTTTACAGGATCATCTAGATTGGTTATTGAGTTGATGAAATGAGAGCATTTTCCCAAAAATACTGTCTTTCAAAGGATTCATATCGCTATTAAATTCTTTCTCTTACAATCCTAATTCCTTCCCAAGCAGGAATATTACCTGCTCGTCTTTCTTCTAATAATACGGAGGCGATGAAACGGTTAAATACTTGTTCTCTTTTGATAGAATATTGCAAGTTTAATTGTTCGCATTCTGCAACCGTTAAGTTAACCTGATATAATAATTCTTCATTTTTAGATGCTGCTTCGTAAATATCTGGGAATAGATACCAAGCAATACCGATCTTATTTACAAGTTGCTGCCATGAGGATAAATTGTCAATAGAGGGATAAAGCGTTTGAATATTAAGAGAACTTAGATAATCTTCAACAATCAAAGATATACAGTCGGTAGGGTCGAGATTTAAATTGAGTCTAATCCTACAATAACTAATATAATCAGCGACATAAAACAAGAGAAACCCAAACCCAAGCACAAGCACAGGCCCAAGCACAGGCCCAAGCACAGGCCCAAGCACAAGCGAAAGCACAAGCGAAAGCCCAGGCCCAAGCTCAAGCCCAAGCACAATCTCAAGCTCAAGCCAAAGCACAAGCACAAGCACAAGCCAAAGCCCAGGATCAAGGTTAGTCCAAAATGGCAACAATTTATATAGCGAAAATTGATATATAAATTGACCAATCATGCCATCAATTACTTTGCCAAGTTTTTCTTGTGAAAAAAACAAGACTTTTTCTTGAATCTTTAGCCACTTTTCTGGCTCTAAATAAACCATTTTTGATGTCAAGTTTTCCTGACACCAGTAACCGACTAAATTTTCCTCCTCTGTTTCCATTTCTAAAAATTCCTCAGCTTCTTGTAGAGTAGGAATTCTATACTTAAATTCTGGTTTAAAATGCTGTGGATGTTGGGTTAACCATTCACAAAACGCTTCAGCGTCACTGGCTTTCACACCAGTAATCGGCTTTAAAATATCTTCAGATACAACTGAATCGGTTTGCCAATCAAGAGGCTGATGATTTTTACCAAGTTTTTTCCTTTCATCAATAAATAGCTGATACTCTGCACAGGTAATATAGCTAGTATCAATGGCGATACTATCATCAAGAGGAATCAGCTTACTCAATCTTCTGGAGAGTTGAACATGAGCGAGTAACTCAAAATTGACTGTCTCTGTCATCGGTTTTCCCATCCTTGTATCCATAATTGATTAAACCTTTGTCTCACTTCTGGCGAACAACTTTTGCCTTCTTCTAAGCAATCCATCGCTAGACTAATTGAGGTAATATTAGGATTATTTATTGCCGCAAGAATTAGATTACTAATATCATTTTTTGCCGCATATAAACGAATTGTTTCCGCCCACCAATTATGATTTATGTTTTGAATCAATAAATCTTCTTGATTTAATTCTTGGATTTGAACTGAGGCTAAATATTCCTGAAAACTGAGGTGAGCAAAAATATAAAAACTGTCATCTTTTTTGGTCAACAAACCAGAAATTTTTTCAATATTCTCAAAAAAGTCTTCGGGTTTAACTTCCGTCTTAGCTACTGCTGCTAAAGAACTTTTGATAATTTCTTGACCTTGAGCTAAGGAAAACTCACGGATTCCCCTTTTCATTAACTCTAAAGCTAATACCTGTAATACTGCTTTTTTCTGAGTTAAATTTAGTTTGATAGAATCAGTCATTCCTTTAGCTTCTATTCGCCTTGTCAATAAGACCTCACAAATTTCTGCATACAATTCTACTCGATTTCCTGGCAACGCTCCTCGATTATCATGAACTGTAGCAATCATAGTTAATAATAAAGGATTGAGTGCCATTGCTGCTAAAGGAGCCGATTTTTTGATTATCTGCATTAAATTATTAGCTTTTCTTTGTGCTTCTGCGCGTAAACCTGCATCTTCCTTTCGCACTTGACGCAATATTTCATTTTGTAAATACCAATTCTGAAAAAACCTTTCAACTTGTTTTAGGTTAAAAGACTGAACTTCGAGAAAAGTTCTAATTTGTTGTAACCATTCAGCTTGATAACCATGACGGCGCGAAGTGATAATAAAAGTAGTTTCAGGATAAACCTGCATTTGCTTGTCTATCCATTGACTAACCTGCTGGCGGTCACTTTCTTTGGCGATTTCATCTAATCCATCAAACATAATCAAGCATTTACCCTCTTTTAATTGCTCTTCAAACCATTGAAGCTGCGGATTGAGCTTAAGGGGTAATGTTGGGCTTTTTAATTGTTCAGTAATAATTTGTGCCAAACTAGATGATTCTTGATGGATAATCTCTTTACTAAGAGTATGAAGTATCAGTAATACCGGAATTAATTTAGGCACTTTGCGATGCTGACGGCTTTGCTTGTTTTGAGCGTATGTTAGGGCGATATGCTTTAATAAAGTGGTTTTTCCTGAACCTGGTGCGCCTAAAATAGCAATGCGTTTATAAGCAGATTGTGTGGTAGTTTGTGCTAAAAAATCCCAAATATTTTTTAAATTGCTTGTGGTTTCTTGTTGAGAAATAATAGCCGAAGATACCTTGTCTAGACTCTGAGGTAAAAATCGTAACTGGATATAGACATTTTCAAGATCGAGAATAAAGTTACCAGGTGTTTTTAAGCCTTGAGTTTGATAAGTACGATAGAGATAAA
The DNA here is from genome assembly GCF_020245865.1 of Microcystis sp. M169S2. Taxonomy (NCBI): domain Bacteria; kingdom Bacillati; phylum Cyanobacteriota; class Cyanophyceae; order Chroococcales; family Microcystaceae; genus Microcystis; species Microcystis sp. M169S2. The sequence goes on along the minus strand of NZ_JADBUB010000092.1, from coordinate 50,172 downwards.
CTAAAGTTTTATAATACTTTACTTGAAACTTTGCGGTTAATTGCCACCAAAATTGAATTGCGAAATTTTCCAGCCAATTAACAATTAAATCAGCCAGAGTATCCGTTTTCTGTTCCAATCTTGTTTCTACTTTATCGAAAACTAGGTTAATAACATCTTTGGCAAATTTTCCTCCAATCGCCAGAAAAATAACAGCGATACTGACCAATCCTGATACACTAGCTTCTATCCATTGCCCATTGCGAAGAAAATTGATAGTCACGGCAATTCCCACTCCTCCACTAGGCAACCCGGCCAATTTGAGGATAGTTTCAATTCTTCTTTGTCTTGCTGCTCGACGTTCCGTAATCCTTGCGTCCGGTTGAGACAGGGAGGATTGTTCTGATTCAGGTCCGATTTCTGGCATTGTCAATACGATTTAAATAAACCCTTTACCTACTAAATTTATCCTAAAATTTAGCATATAATACAGTAGTAGGGTGGGCAGTTACCTTACCAAAAGGGGGAATGTTGTGGAACTCGTTATCCCAGAAGAATCCTCGTTGAGAAAAAACCGATGGAACAACTGACCTTTCAACTGCAAGGATTGCGCTGTGCTGACTGTGAGTCCACTTGAGAGGAAATACTGCACTATTCTTATGATAGTCGTTGCTTTGGCGAAACCATCAAATTAATGCAGTCAGTCAGTGCTGCTATACCCAGTTTCCCTATCGACTAAAAATGAGTGAAGATTATTTAATTTATCTTGCTATCTGTTGTTTAATACTAAATCTGGTTATTAAAGACTGATTATATATTGCTCCTTTTGCTCATTGCCTATTGCCTCTCCTGATATGTAGCCTATACTCAACGGATTTAGTATTATATGGTTATGTTGATTCAATATTTTTTATCCCTGCTCTAAATTCCCGCAGTGCTTGAGCATGATTTTCTGTGTTAATACAACCCATCAATAAACCTACATCTAAACTCGGTAAAAGTTGCGATTTACTAACAGCCTCATGTCCCTCATTTCCTAAACTATAAAACAATAACTCGTCGTTCATCCAAAACCAAACTTCGGGAATTTGTAACCGTTTGTATGCTTCCAGTTTATTAATTCCTCCACTACTAACAACCACCTCAATCACTAAATCAGGATGTTTTCTATTTGCTCCCAATTCATAGGATTTATCACCTTCTCTTTTAACCTTTTCAAATTCATTTTCTAAGGTGACAGAACCAGTAGGAGTAAAATCTAATCCCAAAAATTCTAAATAAATTTCTAGTAAAGCACCAATACGTTCTTTGATAGTTTCGTGTTTTTTCCCTGGCATTTTTCTAATCTCCAAAACTCCATCTAAAAAAGATAACCTTAACCCTGGGCGATCGATTAGCTGTTCAACAGCTTTAAATTCTCTCCAGGTTAAGTCACTAATTAAAATTGGTTCTGCTTCTCGTTCAATGAGTGTAGTTATCATAATTTAAACCCAAATTTAGAGCGTGAATTTTTCTCAACATGATATCAGATAAAAACAGATTATCATGAAAAACATCATGGAAGCATACAAGCTGAGAGGAAAAATAGAAATCATAGTCTGACAAACTACCTTTAATCATACCATAGCCTTGATCAGTAAACCTTTTGAGAATACCAAATCATCAGACCTCTTGTAAAAATCAAAAATTGTTGTTAGGGTTAGGAGTCAGTAGCCATTAGTCAGTAGTCAGGAGAATTAAGAATGAATAATAATCAATTAAATAGTCTATTTACGGATTTTATGCCATTTAATCCTTATTTTTGACGTTTTTGAACCTTTAAAAATTAATCATGCAAGAGACATTATCTAAATTACTTGTTAATACTGCACACTTAAAACTCAAATCTGATCTGATAACTGATAACTGTTTTACTCGGCTTTTACCAAACCCTGAGAGCGAATACAGGCCTGTTCCCAGCGACAATCGGGATTAACTTCCACTGGTTTGAGTCGCGCCCAGATTTCGCCTTGATCATCGGCATAAAAACTATCGATAATAGCAGGAATACGAGTACCAAAAGGTTCGGTAATCAGGACAGAATCGGTCAGATTAAATACTTCGCCATTAGCTCCTGTCGCTTTTTCGATGACGGGAATTTCTGCTTTGGGAATCGGTTTTCGGAATAGAGGAGCCGAATCGGAACGAGGACGGAGAGGAGATTTTATCTCACTACTGACTGATTTTACCGTTTCCTCGGCTGGTTTTTCCTCAATTATTTCTGGAGGGGTTTCTGGAGGTTTGGGGGGTACTGCAGCCCTAGAACCCTTTTTAATAATTTGTAGAGGTTGTAGGGGAGGAGTGGCTTTAATTGGCTCTTCGGGGGGTTCAGGGGTGCTAGGGGTTTTCTTCGGGGGACGTGGCATGATACGACAAGGAAAATAAAAACTATAGGATTATTGAAGCACATCGAGCCGCTAACCCGCTCGACCAGTGCTTGTATCAATAGATATCTAGGGTTTGCGGCAAAAAGTTTTTCGTAGGGTGTGGGGAGCGGGGAGCGGGTTTTTAAAGTTGGATTGGGAGTTAATCATACTATTAAAAACGGATTTGGTATTAGTCGATTCCCCTCTCTCCTCCAACTTATTGAAAAAAATTCTCATTAAGTATTGACAAAAATTACTAATAAGCTTATCGTTATTTATAGTGTTCTCCTCTTAAGGATCGGCAGTGGAACCGCGCGGCAGTCTCTAACAATGCGGTTCCCATTTTTTTTTGGAACGATAGAAGGCTTTTAACGTCTCTAAACTTCTAGGTTTCCTCATCCTTTGGCTTTTATGAACGATAATTCCGACCTGTACCTCGATCATCTCACCCATGCGGATACTGTCATCACTGCTGAAATTGTCGAGCATGAGAGTCAATCAACAGATGAGACAGATTGGCCGGCTCTATCCTCTCATTTACGTCAACAAAATCAAGAATTACAAGCGGAGATCTGGCGACGGGAGCAAGCTCTCGCGGAACTGCGATCGCGGTTAGCCGAGCAACATCGTCGCTTGCAAAGTTGCGATACCCTAATCCAGCAGCAAAACGAGGAACTGCAATACGAAAAGCAACAATTACAGCGAGCTTTAGGGGAAATCGAACAGTATCGTCAAGCAGAACAACGGCAACCGATGATTATTGCCAATTTGACCGCAGAATTGACCCGCACGCGCCAACAATTAGCCCGTTTAGAGCGAGAATGTGCCTTAATTCAGGAAGGTTATCAGGAAAAAAGCCAAAAACTCTGCAACTATGACCAGCAATTGCAGGAATTACGCACCCGTCTCCAACGTCAGCAACGCTACACCCTCCAGTATAAAGCGGCCTTGGCCCAGTATTTCCAGCGCGGTAGCGATCGCAATTTTTCCCCAGATTTAGCCATTGTTGCCAAGGCAGCTGCGATCGAGCCTTGGTCTCAGACAGAGAATCAAGAAAGCGATGAAGTGGCTCCCATGGATGAGTTTTTAGCGGAATTAGAGACAATTGAGCCAGTAGAATCGTTAAAGAAGAAAGACAGGGATTGGCCCGCACCTATCATCTCCCCTTCCCCGAAATATTCCTCTTTTCGGGTTGATTTGCCCACTTTTATTAAATATCGCCAAGAAGAAAATAATTCCTGAACAACAGAAAGAGAGCCGGCGACTGTCCATGTTTCGTCTCGGCTCTCTATTCTGGTTCGCTCCTCACACTAAGTAAAATCTATCATAAGCTGATGGTTTTGTCCACTAAATTCATAAAAGTTGATATTTTTATAGTTCCGTCATTGGCAGCAGTTGCCATTTTTGACGGAGAAGACGGTTAAGTAGTTTTTGACTGACGCTAATCAGGATTAATCTCGATCGCTGAATTGAGGCCGATTCTCCGATAATGCGACAGTTACGCTCAAAATTGAGCATTGCCTCGCAAAAATTTGCGGTTAGGGGATAGGGTTTCTGGCGTTCCCAACAATCACAAACGGTTAAAATTTGCAGTATTAAGGCTATTTCGGCGGGATGATGCCACGATAATAGTTCTGGCTCGGTTAAACTAATTTTTTCCCGATTGAGCAGTTGTAACAAACCAGAATAGCGAGCGTGGGTGTATTGAAATAAAAAGAAAAATTCTCCTCTGGGATGGAGAGGAAGCTCATCCGAGAAAAATTGATCGATTAAATCGTTTAGTTTCAGTAACCAAAAGGACAAAAATTGCTGATCTAATAATAATTCTAGCCATCCTTCCCTAAGCTGAATTTGTGGAAAAAAGGTGATTAAATGGTTAAATATGGTTTGACATTGAGCGGACGTAAAATAATAAAACAGAGGTGAACGATAGAGGATAATATCAGTTTTTGGGCAACGATAGAAAGTTAATTTATGGTTGTTTTCTGGAAAAATATTAATTAATCGTTGTCTTAAAGAATGCTCGATCGAGGGGTGATTGCAGATAAAATTCATACTCAGAAGGGTAAACGTAGTCGTGCCAAATTAATTGCCATTGGCGAGATAAGCACTGTGGTCAAAGCAAATTTTTGGCTTAAGATGGATATAGGCAATCGGATAGTCTTTCTCTTATCAGAAACTCCAGACTATCTCTAGGGGCTTACCTCTGTCAATCTGGGGGGTTGCACTTCACTTTTGCATGGGCGATTCATGTCGTATTTTCTGTTAGGCTTAATTTTTGTCAATTATTGATCAGTAATTCCAGGATTTCTCCCCTATTATTGCCCTGGGAATTAATATTTCGTCGAGCTTTTACCCTTTGAATATTATAATCTTTATATAAATCATCAAAAAAATTATTGTCAGAGTCAAAGTTTTTAACGTCGGAATTACTTAAAATAAATTTATAACCTGCCCGATCGACTCGATCGATAAATTGTTTTAATCTTATTTGCTCCTCATCGTTAAAATCTTCTTTAGTATAAGAGGTAAAAGCTGATGTTTTTTTAATCGGTTTATAGGGAGGATCAAAATAAAATAAAGTCTTGTTATTGGCATAATTTAGGGTTTGGACAAAATCTCCTTGTAGGATCGTCACTTTCTGTAAATGATGATTGACAGCTAATAGGTTTTCTTCATTGCAGATCAACGGTTTGACATATTTTCCAAAAGGGACATTAAAAAGTCCTTTGCTATTGACTCTATAAAGTCCATTAAAACAAGTTTTATTGAGAAATAATAACAAAACTGTTTTTTCTACATCTTCATCACAGCCACGAGAATTAAATTCTATTCTTTTATCTAAAAAAAACTTTTGTTGTTCCTCTAGATTTTTAAGTTCATAAAAATCCTGCTGGATTTTTTGAAGTTTGACTATTAATTCTTTGACATTATTTTTAATAACCTTATAAGCCATGATTAAATCAGGATTGATGTCATTAACAATGACTTTTTGGACAGAAGAAAAATTATTTAAAACTGAGAATAAAACCGCCCCACCTCCGACAAAAGGTTCAATGTAGTTAAACTGACAATCTTGAGAAATCTGGGAATTAATCAAAGATAGAATATTGGGAACCAGTTGAGTTTTGCCTCCCGCCCACTTTAAAAAAGGTTTGCCGCTAACTGTTTTCCTTTGAGACAAAGAAGTGGTCATTATTCCTACCAGATTATCCTAATTTATTCAATTTACAGCGCAATTCACGAAAACCTGAAAGGCGGATTTGGTATCAGAAAGGTAAACGGGGCATTTTTTTCAATACTGATTCAATTTGGTTGATTAAATCCAGCAGACGATTGCCATCCACATGAACCTCGCTGGTGGGATAATTAGCGAGGACTTCGATAATTTGAATCTCATTATCATTAATGGCAGAAGTGACTAGGGAACCCCGTAAAGCTTGCCGACTAGCAGCCCGATTGGGGGTGTGGACAATTTCGGCGGCATAATCTAGCAAACTTTCGCCAAAAAAACTATTAAGAAATTTGGAAAGAAAGACGGCATCCACCGCTACCCGACGATTAAGGATTTTACGGAATTCTTCGGGTTTTTGGTTAGCCATCTTTAATTGTGCCGCTAAAGCGGGGGCTAATTCGCCTGTTTCGCTCAATTGCTTTAATTCTGATACCGATACGGACCCTTGGAAGATGTAGTATTTGATGATAGCTGATTCGGCGGCTGACAAAGATTGACAAACACCGAGAAAGATAGATATTCCTAGGGGAAGTAAAAGATTTTTGAACATAAACCAAAGGTGCAAAACAAGCGAAAAGCGATCGGGATGATTGACTCATTCTAGCGAAATTGGTTGCCGCTTAGGAAAAACTGAAGACGGTGTTGGTTATCTAGAGATGAATTTTCTAGTCACCCAACTAGGAGCAGAAAGCTGATAGCTTAATGCTAATCATTAATTTACATTCGCGAGAGGGCAGCGATTTTTGCTAGTTTATCTTTTTCCAAACCGTTGAGATCCTCTAGCTTTAACCATCCTTCCTTTAATAGTTGAGCAAAGACAAAAATTAGGGAAGTATAGCGATAGTCATATTTACCATCAATCTGATGTCGTCGGGCGCTTAGATAATCGTGCATTTGCCAGATATCATCTAAAACCGTGATCTGACCAGACTGTTCTTTAATATGTTCTATTAAAGTGCTAGTTTCTCGCTGATAGGCTTTTTGGAAAGCAGTTTGAGCAATTTCTTGTTCGGTATCTGACCAAATTATTTCACTCATAGGCATGATTTTAGTTTTAGGGATGATAATTTTGGATTTTTGAACTACCTCGACTCTTTTCGCCCACATCTGTAAGAATAATTGTTTAGTTATTCTTACCTAGATCGGAGAAGAAACCGGTGTATTTACCAATTTTTTTAAGTCAGCCTTTTAATTGTATAAAAAAAAGAGTTCACTTGACAAGGAACTCTAATAAGTTTCATCAGAATTTTTAATGATTTCTCTCAGTAGCTATTTAGCCACGGGCAAAGTTTAATAATTCTTTCGGAGAAGCTAATAAATCGATCGCTACGAAGAAAATTTTATTATCAGGAGTTAGGAGGAAGCGCCATGCCATATTCATACCCACACCTGCACCAAACCAAGGAGTTTGTACTTTTCCCGTCACTTTAATCTGAGTAAAACCGTCATCGGCGGGTTCCACCACACCGCGTTCGGGGATTAATTTCAAATTTTGGCATTCTTCGCGGAAAAAGCGATATACTGCCTCTTTACCGACGATGGGACGTTGGAAGGGTGGTTGCAGAGCGCCGTCAGGGGTGAATAATTCAATTAATACATCAAAGTCGTTAGCGTTGAGGTTGTCCATATAGTTGAGGACGGTGGCATTGGTAACTCCTTCAATGCTAACTTTAGTCCGTTCGGCAATATTTTGGGGAGGAACCACGGGTTCGGAAATACGGTTATAATCGCCCAGTTTCTTGGGATCGTAGCCCATATCCACCACACAATTCCGCAGAACGGTGATTTGTTGTCCCGACTCTAATTTTTTAATCCCGTCTAAAACGGCACTAGCATTAGCAGATAGTTCATAACCCTTGGGAATTGGTGCAACACTGCCATCTTCCATCCATTGTCCTAATTGATACCAGAATCCCAGTTTGATGTTAGCAGACCAAGTGCCGTAGGTACGACAAATCGGTGTGTCAGCATGGTTAGCTAAGTCGCACATCACCTGCGACTGTTGCAGGGGTGACATCTGCCGAATTTCATTCATGGTTTTTTCGGCAAAGACCATACTAGCAGCGCCGGGGGCGGCAACGGTGATGGTTTTGCCCATTTCTAGGTAGGCAAACCAAATCAAGGCTAGTTGATCTTCGGTATTCAGCTGATTGAAACGCGCAATCGTGGCGGGAACCACATCCGCTGATAGCGTGTTGGGGAAAATGCTCCGCGCTGATTCGATCGTAAACGGCATAGATTCACCTTGAAGTAAAGTTTTGTATCAATTTACTGGCATTCTATCATATTGGCGACCCAAGGCAGCACCCCTGGGGAAACTTTCCCAAAAAAAGCTGTACTTTAGATCACACTTACCCAGTATTATCACAAAATCTTAATGTTTGAACAACTGTTCTATCAATTATCTGGTTTTGCGGCAGCAACGAGCGATCGCCTTTAGTTTGGCGATGCTATATAATAAAAAGTATCTCCAGAGAATGATTTTTCCTGTCTCTATGCAACACCCCTCTCTGACTCGCTTTGAACCTGCGACTACTCTTGATGAAATCCATTTAACTATATCTCCTGAACCCCTATTAACTCAGAAGGAAATAGATGCTTTTTATCGAGAAGAAATGAATAAAGTGAGAGGGGAAGATAAAATTCAGCGTCTAAAATTAGGGTTAAAACGGGTCATAGATACGCAACAATATTACAAAGCCTGTTTAATGGGACACACGGGGGTAGGCAAATCGACAGAATTAACTCGTTTAATTAATGATCATGAGATTAAACAGCATTTTGAACCCCTGCGATTTAGTGTTTTAAGTGAACTCGATGCGATTAATTTCAGTCCCCTTGATGTGTTTCTCTTTATGGTGGTGGAAATTGTTGAGAAAACCGCTAAAATTTCTCGACAACCCAGTGATGAAAATTTACAAAAGCTTTGGGATTGGTTTAGTTCTGAAGAATTTACCCGCAAGGAAACCAGAGAAAGTCAAATCAAAACGGAAGCAGGAGCGGGAGTAAAGGAAGATTCTTTCTGGAATAAAATTCTCGGACTTTTTGCCTCTCTCAAGGGAGAATTCCGGTTTGCTTCCTCGCGAGAGAAAAAAGTTGTTGAATACCGTCTTTCCCGTTCCAGAGATTTAATTAATATTGCTAATCAACTCCTGAAAGAGTGTAATCAGAACTTACAGGAAACTATGCAGAGAAGCTGGCTAATTATTGGAGAAGACTTCGATAAAGCTGGTGTTTCACAAGAAGCGGTCAGGGATTTATTTTTAAACTATTCTAACATTTTCAAAGATTTAGACATTCACATTATTTTTAATATTCCGATTGGATTGTATAATTCATCTCCTGGGATTAACCTCACTTTTGACCATAATCTCCTGATTCCCGATACTCCAGTTTTTTGCCAAAAAGATCATACTCCTAACCAAAAAGGACGGGAAGCAGTGAGAAAAGTTTTAGAAGCAAGAGTTAAATCTAATTTATTTGAAGATGGACAAATAGAGCGGGTTATTATTGCCTCTGGTGGCAATATCAGAGATTTATTTTATCTAGTTAGAGAAGCTTCTGATGAAGCAATTGTCAATCAACAAAATCTGATCATGTCTAGTCATATTAGCAGGGCAATTCGCAGTTTAAGAACAGAATATGAAAGACGTTTAGGCCAAAATCCTTATGATATCGATTCTGTTAGTTATGGGGATAAGGTATTATTGTTAAAACGAATTTATGATGCTAATCCAGAAGCACAAATTCCCAATGAGATATTATACGCTTTATTAAATGATCGAGCGATTCAAGAAGTAGATGGAGACGGGGAAAGATGCTTTATGGTGCATCCCCTTGTGGTTGATATTTTAAATGCTCAAGGTCGTATTCCTACTGGTCCCGATGGAGGTGTCCCCGGTGGTACATCAAGTTAATCAAACTAATCAATCGGAGTTAGAACCGGGTACTATTTCCCATACGGCAGCTCGTTTGCTATTGTGGGGACGAAGACCATCTAGAGGTTTAGCTAGGGTGGAATTTTATGATGAGTTTTCCCGTCAGCAAGTAGTTAGAGAATTAGAGAATAAACTGCAAGAACAAGGCATTATTTTTCATAAAATTGTCTTACCAAGATGGGAAAAACCCTCTTTTGTCTTGAACTTCTTGTTAACACAATTGGCAGAATTGGAGTCGGGAGTAGTATCAATTACTGGTTTTGAAACCGCTTTTTCTGATGCTTCCCTAGTAGATGCCTTGCAATTAATTAATTTCAATCGAGAAAATTTAGCTCGCTTTAATCTCCGACAAATTTGGTGGATGAATCATGATTTTACTAACAAAGTTATTCGGTATATGCCAGATTTAAATTCTTGGTTTTTCCTGCGGTTATTTTTAACAGAAAATTCAACCCAAGCTACCAACTATAATCAGCTATTTACCGATAAAAATACCGTTCATGATCCCTATAATTTACCAGGAACAGCAGTTAACTTTGTTGGTAGAGAACAGGAATTATCCCGGATTCATCAAGCTTTTCAGCAATCTTCCCCAATTGTTTTAAGTGGGATGGGAGGTTCGGGAAAAACTGAATTAGCTTTACAGTATGCTTGGCAACATAAAGGGGATTATCCTGCGGGTATTTGTTGGATAAATGTCCTTAACAGTGACCCCGGTTTGGCTATTTTATTTTTTGCCAGAGAATACCTGGGTTTAAACATCCCCAATCAGGGAACCTTAAGTGAACGAGTGCGTTACTGTTGGCAAAATTGGCCCGAGGGAAATGCTTTAATTATTTTTGATGATGTGCGTGACTACGACCAAATTACATCTTATCTACCATCAGGAAAAGAATCTCGTTTTCGGGTTTTAATTACCACTCGCTTTAGTTACTTAGGGGTATCGCTATCAACGATAAACTTAGATGTTCTCACAGCAGCGCAAGCTTTAGATTTACTGCAAACCTACTTAGGAAAAGAACGTCTAACCGCGGAGTTAGAGGCAGCCAAGCAACTTTGTCAGTGTTTAGGATATTTGCCTCTAGGATTACAATTACTAGGCAGTTTTCTGAGACAAGCAACCACTGAAACTTTAGCAAATATCAAGGAAAAATTCCCCAAAAAAGGCTTAAAATATCTCAACTCTGATAAGGAGGAAGTCCGCAGTATTAAAACAATTCTGGATATCAGTTGGCAACTGTTAGAAACAGAAGAACAAAAATTAGCTCTTTATCTCAGTTTATTTGCTTCGGCACCTTTTCCCAAGCACTTAATCATCAGTTTATTTTCTGATGAAGCTAAAGACGAGATAGAAAAATGGTTAACCGATAGCTTGGTTAAGCTTAATTTGCTGAAATCTTTAGGCAATGAATGGTATCAACTGCATCCCCTCATCCGTCTTTATCTACGGGAAAAATTAGAAGGTTCCGAGACAGCCAATACCGCAAAAAGTCGTTATTGTACGGTGATGACAGATACATCGAGAACAGTCCCCGAAACTCCTACTCTAGATATTATTCAAAATCTGACTCCCTTAATTCCCCATATTGAACAAGCTGTCAGGGAATATCCCCAATATATCGCTGATGAGGATTTAGTTTCGTCCTATACGGGTTTAGCTCGTTATTATCAAGGACAAGGATTGTATGCTATTGCTGAACCCTACTATCAAGCTTGTTTAACCGCAACTCGAACCCGCTTAGGAGACAATCATCCCGATGTGGCAACTTCCCTCAACAACTTAGCAGGATTGTACGATTGCCAAGGCAGGTACACAGAAGCGGAACCTCTCTATCTAGAAGCTTTAGATTTGTATAAACGACTCTTAGGAGACAATCATCCCGATGTGGCAACTTCCCTCAACAATTTAGCAGGATTGTACAAATCCCAAGGCAGGTACACAGAAGCGGAACCTCTCTATCTAGAAGCTTTAGATTTGAGAAAACAACTCTTAGGAGACAATCATCCCCATGTGGCAACTTCCCTCAACAATTTAGCACTATTGTACCAATCCCAAGGCAGGTACACAGAAGCGGAACCTCTCTATCTAGAAGCTTTAGATTTGAGAAAACGACTCTTAGGAGACAATCATCCCCATGTGGCAAGTTCCCTCAACAATTTAGCATACTTGTACGATTCCCAAGGCAGGTACACAGAAGCGGAACCTCTCTATCTAGAAGCATTAGATTTGTATAAACGACTCTTAGGAGACAATCATCCCCATGTGGCAACTTCCCTCAACAATTTAGCATCATTGTACAAATCCCAAGGCAGGTACACAGAAGCGGAACCTCTCCTTCTAGAAGCATTAGATTTGTATAAACAACTCTTAGGAGACAATCATCCCCATGTGGCAACTTCCCTCAACAATTTAGCAGCATTGTACCGTTCCCAAGGCAGGTACACAGAAGCGGAACCTCTCTATCTAGAAGCTTTAGATTTGTATAAACGACTCTTAGGAGACAATCATCCCCATGTGGCAACTTTCCTCAACAATTTAGCAGCATTGTACGATTCCCAAGGCAGGTACAAAGAAGCGGAACCTCTCTATCGAGAAGCGATTAATATTGCTACCCAAGTATTAGGGGAAAATCATCCCCATACCCAAACAATTATGGAGAACTATAAAACTATGTTGTCGCAACTCCAGCAAGCAGAATTAAGATGAGTTAGAGTTTAAATGCTTGGGAAAATAGGGTTCGCAGGCGCACGGCTTTTCCATTATGAATATAATATCATGTCAAGGGGCTTTTGTCAAGAGAAAATTTTTCTGACCCGGAAGGAATTCAACCTAGATAAAAACTGAGGATCAGAGCCACTAAAAAACTCATTAACAGGCATAAAGTTCCGAAATAAAGGACGATTTTAGCACGGAAAGCTGATAGGAGAAGGATAAAAGCTTTAATATCAATGAGGGAAGCGACCAGTAAAAAAGCTAGAGTGGAACCCACGGACAGATTAGTAATTAAAGAACCGGGGACAAAAGTGCTAAGACTGGCATTAACAGCGAGGGTGAAACCAAAGAACAACTGCACGAGAATTTGAGTAGCGGGAGTATTCCCCCAGGCAATTAATTGACTCTGAGGTAATAATAGCTGAAAGACACTAGCGATTGCACAGCCTATAATTAATAATCCCCCTAATTCCAGTGCTTCATCGATAAAGTTATCGAGAAATAACTGCACAGAAATCGGCCAAGCTTGCCTATCTCTAGTTTTATACTCATAAACAAGACTGCCGACTCTTTGCAGGGGTTGACTGGCTGCTTCCTCCGGTAAAAAACTACCGGAAAGAACCAAACTCGATTCCAGGGGAATTTCGCTATCGGTGCGGGGTTTTTCCCGGTAGAAACTAAAGAGAGTGCCGATAAAAATTGCCATTAACCACACCGAAAGCGATCGATAGAAGAAAATACTAGAATAGGTGAAAGTCTGCCAAGTTAGCCAAAGAGTGACGATATTTAGGGTAGGTGCAGCGGTGAGAAAGCTAAACACCACCCCTGGGGGTACTCCCTCTAATAAAAATCTTCTAGCGACGGGAATCGTGCCGTATTGTCCGACGGGTAAGATTAATCCGATTGTACTGCCGATGATCGCTCCTAAGACTCGATTACGGGGAAATATCGCCGCTAATCGCTGTTTATTGACGAAAACTAGCAAAAAACTGGAAACGGCTGTCCCCAAAAGTAAAAAGGGAAGGGAGGTCAAGACTAAACTAAGAAAAAAAGTAACGGCGATAGAAATTTGATTCATGAATAGGGTTCAAGATCGGAAGCTATCCTACAAAATAGCAGATAAGGTAAAAAGTAAGTAGTCGTGCCAAATTAATTTCTTGGTTAGGATAGGCACAAGGCAAAAGGCACTCATGCAAGATGCAACAATAGGTTAGTTTGTTGAAATCAACAATTAAAAAGAACGTAAAGCGATTAATTGTGCCTCAGCTTTATGAAGGGATTCTAACCATTCTTTTTCGGGATCGCTATCGGCAACTATTCCCGCTCCCACTTGTCCCCAAACAGTGTTTAAATTCCCTTGATTAGTCATTAATAGGGTACGGATGAGAATATTCAAATCTAAATGACCCCGTAGGTCAATATAGCCACAGGAACCATAGAATAAATTGCGTCGCATCGGTTCCAATTCTTCGATAATTTCTAGACAGCGAACTTTCGGACAACCGGTAATTGTTCCCCCGGGGAAAAGAGCTTTAATTAAATCAATAGCATGATACTTTTTATCTAATTTTCCTCGAACATTACTGACCAAGTGCATAACATGACTATAACGCTCGATCGTCAGTAATTCATCCACATGAACCGATCCCCATTCACAAACTCTACCTAGATCATTACGTTCTAGATCCACTAGCATAATATGCTCAGCCCGCTCTTTTTTATTAGTTAATAGTTCCTCGGCTAATTGTTGATCGAGTGCCTCGCTTTTACCCCGGGGACGAGTTCCAGCGATTGGTCTAGTGCTGGCTATTCCTCTTTCTAATTTTACCAATCTTTCGGGAGAACAACTAATCATTTCTCCCCAAGGAGTGCGCCAATAACTGGCAAAAGGAGAAGGGTTTATCTGTTGTAAACTGCGATAAATTTGCCATCCTTTTGCCTGAGTTGTGCTTTGAAATCTTAGGGATAAATTTGCTTGAAAAATATCACCTTTTCTGATATAGTCTAACGCTTTTTTAACAGCTTTTTCGTAGTCGAGTTGAGAAGTATAAAAGATTAAGGGAGAGGGATGAGGATCGATGAACTCAAAATCGGGGTTAGTGGTTAAAGATTGTTCGTATTTATCTAAATCTTCGGGTTTAGTGGCAGCTAACCAGAGAATTTGTGCTTGGTGATCGAGAATGGCAAAACTATCCGGTTCATACCAATAAGCGACGGGAAAAGGGAGACTATCAGCTTTCCTGTCGGGTAATTTTTCTATTTCCCAAGCTAAATCGTAGCCTAACCACCCCAACCAACCGCCATGGAAGGGAAGATGATCGGGAAGCACATCCGATCGAGTTTGGGGGAGTAAACTGCTTAAAAAGGGCAAAATTTCCCCTAATGCAGGGGTCCAAAGCTGACGCGGGGAACCAGCACAAAGAGAGTAACGGGAGAGGGAATTACCCGGATAGGGACTTTCTAGTAAAGTAGCGATCGCATCTTGGGAGAATAAGCAGGCAAAAACCTCGGAACCAGTGCGCTGATGCAGAGGAAGCGATCGCCAATGCCATGCTAAAGGTTTTTGCATCTAAAATCGCAGGCCAAAATAGCTGGGAAATTGGGTATAACTAGGGTTTTGGTGTTAGTTGTGGGGGAGTTGATCTTTCCTATCTGCTAACACCTATTATCTTAGTCCTAAATGTTTGCTGCCTCCCAATTATCCCCGATAATCGAGGTCAATTTCTTTAGAACCGCCGCGCTGTAATTGGCCTAATAATTCCCCTAACTGACTCCAAACCAAACCACCAATAAAGATAGTCATCGGGAGAGAGATAGCGTAGGCAACCCAACCATTGAGAATAAATATATCTAATCCCGAGGCCAGGAAAAGACAGATTCCTACACAAATACCAATAAAAGGAATTTGTAAGGAACTAGATTTTAAAAGATTTTGATCGTCTGAACCCTTATTTTTATACCAATTGTTAACCACTTGCTTGAGACTAGCTTCAAAAGCGGCCCCGCAGGTAATACCGATAAATAAACCGGCAAAAACTAGAAAATAGGGTGGTTGGGGCAGAAAATAATAATCCATAGAAAAAGTGATTAAGCGATGATGACCTTAAACACTTTAACGCGAACTGGTTTCTCGCGGAAGGACAGCGGCCACACCTTGGGAGGATAATTCCCGAAAAGCGCTCATGGCCACATCCAAGAGTCGCCGCGGTTGCAATTCTCCTTGAATTAAACCCCAGAGACGTTGCACTTCGGCAGTATGGAGACGGTCATCTTCCGTTAAAGCTAATAGCAATTGACGACGCAGATAACGACCTTCTTCCGAGAGAAGAAAAGTGATGCCTAATTGCGCTGTGGGCAGTAAATCGAAGTTACTTTCCGATCGAGCCATTGTAATCATGTTTTCTAGGCGTTGCCACTGGAATTTACCGTCTTTGAACAGTACATCCAGTAAACGCCGGCGCAGTTGCGGTGATTCCCCGGTCAGGAGACGTTTAGCGACGTAGGGATAGGCCACTTGGACGATTTTGAAGTTAGGATCGAGGGTGAGGGCTGCCCCTTCTTGGGTGACGAGGG
Organism: Microcystis sp. M169S2; assembly: GCF_020245865.1. Taxonomy (NCBI): domain Bacteria; kingdom Bacillati; phylum Cyanobacteriota; class Cyanophyceae; order Chroococcales; family Microcystaceae; genus Microcystis; species Microcystis sp. M169S2. The sequence goes on along the minus strand of NZ_JADBUB010000092.1, from coordinate 34,329 downwards.
AACGAATAATCAGGGCGAATTTGGCGGGAATCCGGAAGGGATACTCGTACATCAATTCGGAGAAATCATCGGTAATGGTGCGGAAATTGAAGTCACCGACCCTTTGACCGATGGCATTGCCTAAAACTCGTTCTAGGGCGGGAATAATTGGTTTTATATCGGTTTCTGGGGTTAAAAATCCCAGTTTGACAAAGTTGCTGGCCAGGTTTTCGTAGTCTTTGTTAATTAAATCGACGACGCAACTAGCGAGGGTTTCTTTAGTTTCCTCCTCTAACTGGTCCATCATGCCAAAATCGATATAGGCCATGCGACCATCAAAGGTGGCGAAAAGATTACCCGGATGGGGATCAGCATGGAAAAAGCCGTGTTCGAGGAGTTGCTGTAATCCAGAGGTTACGCCGATTTTAACGATATTATTGGGGTCTAATCCTAAAGCTTTGATGTTCTCGGTATCGGTGAGTTTATAGCCATCAATCCATTCCAGGGTGAGGACGCGGCGACCACTATAACGCCAGTAGATACTGGGAACTTTAACTTCGGGGTTATTTTGGAAGTTGGTGGCGAATTTTTCGGCGTTGCGACCTTCGTTTTGATAGTCGATTTCCTCAAAGAGTTTGGTTCCGAATTCATCGACAATCAGGGTGAGGTCGTGGCCGAGATTGAGGGGTAATAAACGGCCGAATTTTTGGGCGGCCCAGCGCATTAGGTATAAATCGAGGCTTAAAAGCTCCCGCAGCCCGGGCCGTTGCACTTTAACGGCTACTTCCTCGCCGGTGGGGAGTATCGCTTTGTAAACCTGGCCTAAACTAGCGGCAGCCACAGGGGTGGGAGATATTTCTCGATAGGCTTTTTCTACAGGCATCCCCAATTCTGTCTCGATAAGGGCAAAAGCGATGTGGTTATCGAAGGGGGGAAGTTGGTCTTGCAGTTTAACTAATTCGTCTAAAAAGTCTTTGCGAACGAGGTCGGGACGGGTAGAGAGAGCTTGACCGACTTTGATGAAGGTGGGACCCAAACGGGTGAGAATTTGCCTAAGTTCGCTGGCACGCCTGTATTTATTGGCTTCTTCTTGCTTTGTCCATTTGTCCCAGAGGAGACTGAGGAGAAATAATCCTAAAGACCAAATAATCACGAAAGCGCGACCGAACAATTGCCAAGGTTTATAACGGTATTGTTGAGCGATCGCTTCTGCACTGTAAGGAGTGAACTGTGTTTCTTCTCGTTTCCGGTCAGTTTGACTGTCTTGATGCCGACTCACTAGCTAATCTCTATATATCTTACGCCACTTGATATTGTAGCTAAGTTCTTGACATCAGTATACAAAACTACACATTATTTAATAATTGTTATAATTCCCTGAGAAATTATAAGTATTTATAACTAGACTGCTGGGGAAATTCTCGGCTAGTGGATGTCCTCAAGTACCTGATGGATATTTTCAACAAGCTGTTCTATAAAGGTAACGGCATCATTAACGAGATTTTCATCGATATTCCAGCGACTGCCAATGCCATAACTCGGGTCTATATCAGCTTCGTGGGCGATTTTGTTCCTTCGATCAACAATTATGCTAAGTTGGCTTTTAATATCTTTGGCTGGTTTATTTAGTTTGCTGGCCACTTCTTCCCACAATTTCTTGGCTGAAATTAATCTAATGGCCTCCGCTATCTTGTCCGGTTGTTGATAGCTTTTATATCTGAGGTTTTCTCTAATTTCAGTCTCTAGCCAATAATTACTATTAAGTTTGTTGGTGAGGAGATTTTCAATCATTGGTAGTACCTCGGAAATTGAGCGAGATTCTTGATCAAAAAAAGAACCGTAGTTTTGTTGAATTTCGTTCTCTAACCAAGAGCCAATACTAATAGCTATCAATCGTTCTTGTCGTGCGCCATTCAAGGAGACTTGAAAACGAGAAAAGGCAGATTGAGAACTGTTAGGAGTGGGAGAAGGTTCTGAACGTTGGCCTCGATAAATTTCTAGCATTCCTAGAGTAACCACTTCGTGAATATAATAATCTAAAGCGCTCACAGTCAGGACTAAAGCGGCTCTGAGGATATCCGATACATCTAGGGCGGAAGTAGTCTGAGATTTGAGGGAATTGTGGATAGCGATCAAGTCACGAACGCGGGCAAGACTAAGGCGAAATTGTTCAATTGCTAACTGCATAAATCTCGGAGGTAAGACCGATAACTTTGTCTGCTAAGTCAGAAAAAATATCTTTAAATTTTTGTTGTTTTTCTTGGGCTTGATCTAACACTGTACCTTGCCATCCTAATTGTTCAGCAGTTAGCGCAAAAACGTGCGTTTGATGCTCTTGAGATAAGGCAATAAGACTATTAAAATCAGGTATTTTTACTAGAGTACAGTAGTCTGGTACACCATTCTGATCGTAGATAAATTTCGGTAGCATCATGCCATTTTTTTCTAGGGCTGGAATCATTTTATCGCCGATATTTTCCTCGATTGTGTTAATCCAGTTTTCAAAGGCTTTTGTTTCTTTACCACGAATAATTCGATAGTTCTGAACAATAGTTCCCAAAAAATGTAGGTTAACTTCGGGGAAGGGATAGTTAGCGGTTTTGAGAATTGGTAAAGCACTAGCTGCCTTAGCCCATTGGTGCCACTTAGGCAAGATTTTAGTTAAAGAATCGATAGCCATAACCGAGAAAAAATCCGCTGTGGTTGGCACAATAAAAAAGTTGCTGGTCATCAGTATATTTTGATTGATTGACCCCAAACTGGGACTCATATCGATTAAAATATAGTCAGCTTCAAATCTTTCGGCAGTTTTGTCTAATAAATATGTAATCGCACCGGGGAGATTTTTTAAAGCCTGAATTGACCCACTAAGTTCTTGAGCAATACCTAGGATAACTTCATATTCAGCTAATCCCACATGACCGGGCAATAGAAATAAACGATCACGACCATCAATAGGAATACAGTCCACAGCTTCAATTAATCTCGGTTGAGACTCAAAAGCAGGTGCTAAAGCTGTTTTAATATTAGAGTAAGTATTGTAGATGGCTTGTAGTCTTTCCTCCCTATCTTCACTTTCATTAGTCAAAGCCATACCAGTTAAGTTACATTGGGGATCGGTATCGACAATAATTACTCTTTTACCCTTCTCAGCAAGCATCCAACCAAGATTAAAAGTGGTTGTAGTTTTGCTCACTCCACCTTTATGATTAAAAAAAGCTATTTTTTGCACCATGGCATTAATTATATTTGAAGATTGTTGCCCTTGGTCATTATTATAACATCAGTGTGGAGATTTTGCCATGATTTCTAGGCTAGAATAAGAGTCTCGGATTACTCGTTTTAATGCCTAGCAATTAAGGAAAAATTGCGCCATGGTTTCCACCCTAACACCCCCAATCGGATATTTAAGCAATTTCATCGGGATTAATGCCCAATTCTCGCAGCTTTTGGGCTAATTTTTCCGCCCGTTGTTGTTCTCTTTCTTTGGCTAATCTTTCCTGTTCTTTAGCTAATCTTTCCTGTTCTTTGGCTAATCTTTCCTGTCGGGCCGACTCTTGAGGGGTGGGAACCAATTCACCTGATTCGGTGAAATAGCGCAATTTATTGGCAAAAATCCCTAAATATAATCCCAGTTGCTTACTCCATAAATAACCGTTTTCATTGGGGGTAATCGGTTGATATTGTCCCTCGATTAAAGTGAATCCTTGCCATTCTAAGGTATTGGGATCAAACCAAAAATATTCAGGAGTCCGGAAAGTATGCTGATATAGTTCCTTTTTGGCTTTTCTGTCCACATTAGCGGTGGAATCGGAGAGAATTTCGATGATTAGATTGGGATATTTACCCCCTTCTCCCCAGACAACCCAACTTTTCCGGGGACGTTTCTCTGTATCTAAAACCACGAAAAAATCTGGTCCACAAAAATCTCGCTGTTTTAGTTGTCTTTCGTTATAATAAATAGTCAAATTGCCCGAGGCATAGTAATCGTTTCTATCTTGCCAGAGCCAATCAAGACAAGATAATAATAAAATAATTTGTTGTAAATGCAGATCACTTTCCACGGGTGGTTCATCACTCCATAAATCGGTGGGAGGACAGACAATATCGGTAGCAATATCTAGGGTTGTCATCGTTTATAAACCCATTGAGTCAATTTGGGGTGATTCTAGCAACAAGCCACAATCAATACAATTATATTATAAGTCCGATCGTTTTGCTTGTGTATAGGGTGTTAGGAGTCGGTTGGGGAAGTCAGAATATCATGACCTCAATCCCCTTGGTTGAAGGACTTATAAAAACCAGAAGAAAGCCACTAAAATAGCAGTGAGAGTGGCAGCAAAAATGAGAGCGTATTCAATTTTTTGATTGATAATACCAATAACCATGACTAGGGTAATTGCCAGAAGAAACACACCGATATAGACTAGATTTTGAGAACCTGAATTAACTAAATTATTATTTAAAGTCGGTGTGGGGGTGGGAGTTTGTAGAATTGTTGATGAGAGACTAATCGTGGAGGTAATGAACATAAATATTTATGACTACCATAGAACTAATTTTATACAGTAAACCGGACTGTCATCTTTGCGAAGGGTTGCTAGAGAAACTAGAAAAAATCCGTCAACCAGAGTGGCAATTAGAAATTAGGGACATTACCAGTCGAGAGGATTGGTTTAACGCTTATCAGTACGAAATCCCCGTCCTCTGTCAAAAACTAGCCACGGGGGAAAAAATCCTCCCTCGTCTTTCCCCCCGGGCAAATGCCGAACAATTGGCCCGTCTTTTAGCCAATAATTTAACCTAGGGGCTAATTACCCGGACTAGGAATAACGACCGGACTAGGAGAGGGAGAAGACTGGGCGACCGGTTGCGGTTTGGCTGCGGGTTTAGATTGATACCATTTAAAGTGTTGGTAGGCCGTGCGTGATATTTGTTGAATCAGAGTCCTAGCGTTACTATCATTGTGGGGACGTTTCACCATCACTGCTCCTAGATAGCGTTTGCCGTTGGGCATATCAATAATCCCCGCATCCGCTAACATCGAGCCAATATCACCAGTTTTATGGGCAATATCGGCGGCTTTCTCGATACCTTGCGGCAGCAGGGTGCGAGTGCGCGTTTCCTGCATAATATTCAATAGACGATCGCGGGAACGTAAACTGAGTAATTCCCCTTGATTAACTTTTCCTAAGATTGTCACCAAATCTCTCGGACTTGTGGTATTGGTTCCTTCCAAGTCTGGTAAAGGGTTATTAATTACCGTACTGGTCAAACCCCAAGCTTGAAAACGCTGATTAAGAGCCTTTTTGCCGCCCATACGCTTGATTAACATATTAGTAGCGGTATTATCGCTAATTACGTTCATTTTAGTGGCGGTTTCTAGGGCAGTATAGGTTTTATTCACTCCTAGATACTGCATATCTCCGGATCCACTGGCCAGGACATCCTTAGTGGCCACAAGGGGTTCATCGAGACGAATTTTTCCCGCGTCCACATCCTCAAAAAAGGCCACCAGAATGGGGATTTTAATCGTACTAGCGGCGGCAAAAATAGTATCTCCGCGAAAATTAGCGTAAGCACCGTTATCGAGGTCAATAAATAAAGCTCCCGCCTGTAATTTCGGATATTTGACCACTAAAGTCTGTAATTTCTGGTTGAGGCTGGTGAGATTTTCGTTTAAGACTAAGGTGGTCGGTTTTGGGGTGACGGGTTGGGGAGTCGGGGAATTAGTAGCGGTGGGTTTTGGATGTAGGGGTAATTTGCTCGGATCCACCACGGTTAAAACCGTACCAGCGATCGCACCTAAACCGACACCAAGGATAGAGAAGCGAAGAACCTGAAGGAGAAAAGAAGCGATTAGGTTAGTTTTACGCTGTTTTTTTGCCCTTTTAACCGGTAAAGACTTTTTTTTGTTGTTTGAGTCCATGGACTTAGGGGACCCAGGGCCAGATTGGACTTTAGTAGGACGACGAGTTACTTGACGAGTCACGGTTTTCCTCAAGGGTATCCAGATTTATTATCGATCGCTAGGAGAATTTTTTTTCTTGCCCTTGAGACTATCAAGACCGAGAAAAAGTTGCCCGATACTTTCAATATGACCGATAATACCCCGCAGCAGGGCTAATTCCTCCACCGTGGGCCGGGCCCGATGATAAAATTGCCGGAATTTCTCCATCCTAGCGGCGGCGGTGTGGGGGTAAAGATAGCCAATTTTGAGCAAAAAGCTCTCCAAGTGCTGATAATAGCCTTCTAGAGCCTCAAAAGTGGCATTAGGGGGCGTTTCTAACGGGGGTTCGAGCCTATTTTCCGTCGCCATTTGGTACAGTTCGTAGGAGCAAACCGCCACCGCTTGGGCGAGATTGAGGGAGGAATATTGAGGATTAGCGGGAATACCGACAAAACGCTGGGCGTGGTTCAGTTCGCTGTTACTTAAACCCCGGTCTTCTGGCCCGAAAATTAAGGCCGATTCCAGGTTAGGGGTGAGTAACCAGGGTAAGGCAGCCCGGGGTGTTTCGAGGGGAGTATTCAGGTGACGGGGTTTTGAGGTGGTGGCAATGATGCGATGACAACCCTGCAAAGCTTCCGGAAGGGTGGCTACCCGTGAACAGTTTTCTAGGACTTCAATCCCGTGTACTGCCATGCGTCGCGCTTCTTCTGCAAGGATATCACAGGCAGGATTGACGATAATTAAGCGACTTAAGCCCATATTCCGCATAATTCTGGCAGTGGAACCCACATTTAAGGCTCCGGCCGGTTCAACCAAAATAATTCTCAGGCGATCGAGTGGGGAACTCTGATTATTTTCATCTACACTCATAGATAAGGCGCAGTTTTTGACTTTTTAATTTTAATCATGGCACGTCAGATATCGAAGTCCGATCTTCCCAGTAAAATTTGTCCCGTTTGCGGTTTATCCTTTACTTGGCGCAAAAAGTGGCAAAACTGTTGGCATGAGGTCAAATACTGTTCAGAACGTTGTCGTCGTCGCAAGTCCTCGGCCAATCAGTAAAAAGCCTAGAATTTTAACTATCAAATAGGCACTCTTGCAAAGGGCAATTTTTAGCTGAGGACTTAGATGGGTAATTAATTTTGCTTGGGTACTCTATTAGCTTTTAATTTTACGGCTAATTTAGTAAGCTGATACTTGGCTAAATTAACTTTTTCTTAAGAGAATCTGAATGCACATTGCCTGGTTAGGAAAAAAATCTCCTTTTTGCGGTAACGTTACCTATGGGCGAGAAGTGACTAATTCCCTGCTCGATCGAGATTATCAAGTCAGTTTTCTGCATTTTTCTTCCGAAAAACCCACCGTAAGCGATTGGCCCGACTTTTACGACGAAATCACCCTGCCACGTCTCTATAGTTCCCAAGTCTATACTATTCCCACCCTGAAATCGAGTCGGGTTCTACAGGATAAACTCAGGGAACTGAAACCCGATCTAGTTCATGCGTCCTTACCCCTGTCTCCCCTCGATTTTCTGCTACCAGAAATTTGTGAGTCTTTAGATTTGCCTCTGGTGGCGACTTTTCACCCGGCTTTTGATAGTAAAATTCGCAATCTCATCTCCAGTACCCAATTATTAACCTACCAACTACACGCCCCTTTTTTAGCTAATTACGATAAGGTAATTATTTTTTCCACCTCTCAACGGGATTTTTTAGTTAAATTGGGAGTTCCCGAAGAAAAATTAGCAATTATTCCCAACGGGGTTGATATTAATAAGTATTGTCCAGGACAATCGAATATTAAAGCGCAATATAATGCCGATTGTTTATTTATTTATCTCGGTCGGATCATGCCGGAGAAAAATGTAGAATCTTTATTGAAAGCTTGGAAAAAAACCAATTTAGGGGGTAGATGCAAACTGCTCATTGTTGGCGATGGTCCGTTGACTCCTTCCCTCAAACCTTTTTATGGGGAAGAAGATGGTATTATCTGGTTAGGTTTTATCGGCGATGAAAATAAACGAATTGAAATTTTGCGCGGGGTTGACGGCTTTATTTTACCCTCATTAGTGGAAGGTTTATCGATTTCCCTTTTGGAAGCGATGGCCTGCGGTGTTGCTTGTCTGGCTACGGATGTGGGTGCCGATGGGGAAGTGTTAAAAGGTGCGGGAATAGTTCTAGATACTAAAGGACTAATTACCCAATTAAAAACTCTCTTGCCTGTATTAAGAGATCATCCCGAATTAACCACAATTTTAGGACAAAAAGCCCGTCAAAGAGTTTTAGACTCTTATACTCTTAGCAAAAATATTGACCGCTTACAGTTAGTTTATCAAGAAGTGTTAGCCCAAAAACAATCTTCTCTTAGCTACTTTCACTAAGGAATTTATATGACGATTGCCCGGACAATTTGCTTGGGATTTATGGCGGTAATTTTAGCGGGAACTTCCCTGTTGATGTTGCCTGTTTCTACCACTAGCGGCACTTGGAATGATCCAATTGTTGCCCTCTTTACCTCCACTTCTGCCGTCTGTGTCACGGGTTTAGCAGTAGTAGATACGGGTACTTATTTTTCTTTTTGGGGTCAATTATTTATCGCTTTATTAATTCAAGTGGGTGGACTGGGATATATGACCACTACCACTTTTTTAATGTTATTAATTGGGCGAAAATTTGACCTGAGACAGAAGTTAGCAATTCAAGAATCCTTCGATCGACCTTTCCTACAAGGTAGTCAAAGTTTAATGAAATCAGTGATTGCTACTACTCTAGTTTTTGAGTTAACAGCAACTTTGGTTATGTTAACTGTCTTCGCACAAAAGTATGATTTTAGATATGCAGTGTGGTTATCTTTATTTCATAGTATTAGTGCTTGGAATAATGCGGGTTTTGGCTTGTTTAAAGATAACTTAATGTCCTATCAGTCTTCAATTATTATTAACTTATCTATCACAGGATTGATCATTTTTGGAGGTATCGGTTATCAGGTAATTATCGAGTTTTACACTTGGTTTATTTACCGCTTTCAATATAAACGAAAAGGCTTTGTTTTTTCTCTTAACTATAAAGTTGCTATCAGCACAACTATATTTTTATTAGTGATAGGAACCTTGGCTTTTTTACTTACTGAACAGGGAAATGGTGACACTTTTGCTAATTTATCAATTAAAGATAAATTGCTGGCCGCTTGGTTCCAATCGGTAACATCGAGAACAGCAGGATTTAATACCATTGATATTGGTAAAATTTCCGTAGAAGGTTTATCAATTACCATGGCTTTGATGTTTATTGGTGCCAGTCCTAGCGGTACAGGGGGCGGTATTAAGACCACAACTTTTAGGATTTTATACAACTGTACCCGCTCGGTTTTAAGAGGCCGTGAAGAAGTTACTCTTTATCAAAGACGCATTCCTATGCCGTTAATTTTAAAGTCAATGGCGGTGGTTTTTGGTTCAGTTATAGCGATTATTATCTCCACCCTAGCTATCTCATTTGTGGAGACAGATTTTCAAATGATTCAGCTGTTTTTTGAGGTAGTTTCTGCCTTTGGAACTGTCGGCCTATCTATGGGGATAACCGCCGCTTTATCACCGATTTCTAAGTTAATTATTGTTTTTATGATGTATTTGGGACGGGTAGGAGTTATACTTTTAATAGCGGCTATTATCGGCGATCCGAAACCAACAGTTATTAATTACCCCGAAGAAAACCTTTTAGTGGGATAATTAATATCAGTTATCAGTTATCAGTTATCAGTTATCAGTTTCTCCTGTCTCCCCACTCATTGACACTAGCATTTTAAATGCGTAACAGTTTCACTTAAAATTATGCAATCAATTAAATTTTTTAGTAGTATGCGTCCCCAAAATCGTCAATTTGCCGTCATCGGATTAGGCAGATTTGGGCGTGCCGTTTGTGAAACCTTACGCAAACAAGGTTATCAGGTGGTAGGGACAGATATTGACGAAGGATTAGTAGCACAAGCGTTATCTGATCGAATAGTAGATAATGCGATCGAGCTTGATTCTACCAAACCTAACGCTCTGCGAGAAGCGGGAATTTTTGAAACCGATACGGTGATTGTCGCTATTGGTAAATACGTGGAAGAAAGTATCATTACCACTCTCAATTGTAAGGAAGCGGGGGTTAATTTTGTCGCAGCTAAAGCCTCCACAGAAATCCATGGAAAATTACTCAAAAAAGTTGGCGCAGATTTAGTAGTTTTTCCCGAATATGATGCCGGTTGTGAGTTAGCGCACCGTTTAACTAGACCATCAATTTTAGAACGATTTGATCTCGATCCCGAACATAGTATTGTCGAGTTAAAAGTCCCGGAGGCTTTTCACGGTAAAACCCTAGCAGAGTTAGAAATTCGTAATCGTTATGGGTTAAATATTGTCGCTGTCGGTAATGCGGAAAAATTCAAGATTAACCCCAATCCCCAAGAAAGATTACACAAGGATTTAGCCATGGTGGTAATTGGTTCTAACCGAGATATTCAGCGTTTACCGATTTGACACTCCCCGCTCTAAAGAGACGGGGATTCTTGGTTCACAGAGATTACTTGCTTAGACAGAATTGCTTCTGAAAAAGTAGAGGTATTCTCTCCCCAAGCGTTTATTGGATCGAGCCCAAAGGTTCCGACACGCCCTGCCGTACCCAACAAGCGTACGTTATTAATAGCGTACGCTATAATATTGGTATGGGAAAAAATCAGGCTCAAGAAAGAAGAAATCGTATCGAAAAAGGTCTTTGCCGTTTTTGCATTAGACCAAGACTTCTTAACAGCAATCAACTTTGCGAAGATCATTACATACAAAATGCGGTCAAGTGCGCTATCGGCAAATGCGATAAAGAAACCGTAGCGATTTTGAAATCCAAATTCCACGATCATCCTTACTGTCCTTACACAGGCGAAAAACTGGTTTTGGGAGTAAACACGCATATTGACCACATCGAATCTAAGAAGAATAGACCAGACCTTGCTAAAGAGTTGACGAATCTTGAGTGGGTGTCAGATAGAGCGAATCTAGCAAAAAATGGAATGAGTAAACAGGAGTTTATTCAATTCTGCTCGCTAGTCGCTTCTCTCAACCAATCCCCTTGATGCCCTACCGTACTTAGTCCCCTTTTAAGGATGTTGATTGCGGCGTTTTCATCCCTATCCAAAACACATCCACATTTGCACTGATGGGTTCTAGTCGATAAAGATTTTTTGACAGTTTCACCACAGTTTGAACAGTTTTGGCTTGTATAATTCGGTGAGACAGCAATCGTTATCTTGCCGAATTTAACCCCAAAATACTCTATCCATTCCCGAAACTGATACCAGGCCGCATCATTTATCGATTTAGCTAGACAATGATTCTTGACTAAGTTCTTAACTCTTAAATCCTCGTAGGCTATCACATCGCTAGAGTGAACTACGCACCTTGCTAATTTCACAGCAAAGTCTTGACGTTGCCTATTTACTTTAAGGTGAGCTTTAGCTAATCTTTGTCTAGCTTTTTGACGATTTTTACTTCCCTTTTTCTTTTTAGATAATCGCCTTTGAAGTCGTTTTAATCGTTTCTCGGACTTTCTCAAGAATTGAGGATTATCAACCTTGTTGCCATTGTTATCTGTATAGAAAGAAGCCAAACCTACATCTAAACCAATACACTTACCTGATGGTTTAACATCTTCTTTAACGTCACAAGAAAGGACAAATTGACAATAATAACCGTCCGCTCTCCGAATCAACCTAACCCGTTTAATATCGGATTCTTGAAAGTACCCTAAATCCCAAGTTCCTACCAACTTAAGAACACCAATGTTTTTCTTGTCAGTGAACTTAACAGTTTTAGGGCTAAGAAGCTTCCATCCTGATTGTTTGTATTCAACAGAGCGAGATTTTTTAAATTGAGGATACCCCTTTTTGCCTGATACTTTACGTTTACAGTTGTCGTAAAAACGACTAATTGAACTCCAAGCACGTTCAGCACTTGCCTGTCTAGCAGTTGAATTAAGTTCATCGGCAAATTTAAAGTCCTGAGCTAATTCTTTAGAATATCGGTATAAATCGTTCTTACCCGTACCTTTTGTATCCATCCATAACCTTACACATTTGTTACGGATGAATTGAGCAGTACGAATAGCATCGTCTATGGCTTGATACTGTTGAGTTTTAGCTTTAACTTTAAACTCTAAGACAAACATTTTACGCACGGGTTACTTAGATAAAATCAGTATAGCACAATAAAAGTTAAGTTAACAAGCTATAGTTTAAAAAGCCGTCCTAAAAGGACGGGGCTTTAACCCAAAATTTCGGTAAATTTTAGTCAAACATTTGATTTACTTAGTTTCTAATCCTCTTTTTAGGTAGGAGAATTGTCAGAGCCTTTCTCTTGCCTATTGCCTATTGCCTATTGCCTTCAGAAACTGATAACTGATAACTGATTAATTTCCTCGCCAAAAGACAATCGAATTATTGAGAGGTTGAATGGTGGTGCCGGGATAATAGAAAGCGAGAATTTGTTCGGGAGACCAACCCAAACGGGCTAAATTATAGGAACCAAATTGACTTAATCCCACCCCGTGGCCAAAACCGCCACCAATAAAGTTATAACCCTGGATCTGTCGATTGGTATCGTAGATAGGATCGATGTAGAATAGGGTACTGCGAGGCGGTCCTAAGGCACTACGCACCTCATTTTTATGCAGTTCCAAAATCCCCTTATCAGTTTGAATGGTCATAGTCAGAATCCGACCAGAAGGAGAGCGCTTAGTCACTTCCATCCATTGGATTTTCTGGAAGTCGGCAAGGGGATGTTTTCGCCGTGTTAGATAGGTTTCTAGGTCTTGACTCAAATCAGCTAAAGAAGCTTGTTTTTGCCAGCGAAAAACCCGTCGTCCCGTCTCATTAAAACCATCTTTAAGATTAATAAACTGGCGAAAAGTTGTCTCATTAGCGAGGGATTGTTTCGACAGATCCCAAACTCGATTAGGGGAGTCCACCACTGCCCGGAGATAAGGTCTTTCTTCCCCATCCCACACATCACTAAAGAGGGCAGTTACTCCGCCGGTGGTGGAGGAATAAAGGGCATCCACTAACTCATTTTGGTAGGTTAAAACCAGTCCTTGGGTGGCTGCGATCGCTTGATCAGCCCGGGGATTAGTTCCCGTCAATCCATAATAAACTTGACAATGGGTATCGGCACAGAGTTCGTAATTATCGGCTTGAAAACGGCGGAGATTGCGGAGGGCGTAGGTACGGGCGATAATAGTTTGCGCCTGGGTGGCACTTTCTGGAGCATCATGACCGATTTCGTGGGGTACAACCCCGCGCAGGTAGGTTTCGAGGGGAACGTTATTAACTAGGGTAAAAGTGCCGTAGGCGTTGGGCTGTAGGCGCATAGTCCCACCGTACAAACGTACCTGATCGGGGCTATGGGTAACTTGAATCAGGTTTTTTTGGCTCTCGATTTCCAATTCTTTGGGAAAATAGCGCACCCCGTTGATCTGGAAAGAAACTTGCGGCTTTTCTTTGAGTAAAACACTATTAATATAGGGTTGATTGTGGCCTTTTGCTTGCAAACTGGTCAGCAACCAACGTCGCACTAGGGGATTTTCATAAACTTCTCGCTTTGCCCAAACCTGCCAGCGTCCGGGTTGGGTAATTTCCACTTTAATGCCCATTTTTGCCCAGTTTTTGGCGCTATTTTCGGCGGTTTCAAAGGTGGCGTGGTCGCTCAAAATGACTTTTTCTTGGAGGATGGGAGAAGCGAGGGGACGGGGAATAACTTCTAATTGTAGGCGATTGGTTTGCAGGGTTTGGGATTGGCCATCTTCTCCCACCACGCGCAGGGTGAGATTATCACCACTGGTACTACTCAGGGTTAATTTTTCCTTGGCTTCATCGCCAAAACGTTGGACAATGCCCACTCTCAGAAGGACATCCTTGGCTATAGCGGCAGGAATTAGGGTTAAACTGAGCAAGATCGCCGCAGTTATGGAACCGATGCTAATTATTGGTTTTTTTTCCTTGATTTTTAGCATAAAGTCAAGTATCTGTTAATAAGTTTTCATAAAATTTGAGGATATTCAGAGATTATAGCAGCAAGCCGTTGGGGAAATGGGGAAATGGGGAATTTCAGCTAAAACCCTAAAAACCCCAATACTCAACAAAGCATCTAACTTTCCCCATCGCTGATAATGCGTAAACGTACCGTTTTTTGCCCACCCTCATCCAGTTCTACTTCGATCACTTCACTGGTTAAACTTTCCAAACAGGTTAACATCGATCGCAGATGGGGATTACTTGCTCCCGTATCCACATAGAGGCGATCGGACAAACTACCCAAACGTTTCCAAGTAGTATAAAGTTTAGCCACGGCCTGCTCTAATTGTGTGGCTTGTTTAACCAGATCCGCCGCCGTATTTAGACAATCGACGCGCAAAGCTTCTTCTAGAGCCATCTCAATATCTAAATTACCCCGTCGGAGAGTTTGTACTTGGGCCGCCGCATCGAGATATTTAGCTAAACTGCGTGCTTCCGAGGTGATTAATTTTACCGTGTCCACATCGGGATTAGCGGCGATTTCTTGACGGAGAGTGTCGATATGAGTATCGGGTAACTTTTCTAATTCTTTCACTAAGGGAGCGAGATGACGCGCCGGTAAACTACCATCGCTGGCCTTTTCCTTCACTTCATCGGGTAGTAAATCTGAACTCATCGCCGTCCATTCATCGGCCAATTGCTTCACCTCCCGACGGGTAATTCTCTCCCCTTGTCGGGCTGCATCACTGACTAATTTTTGAATTTCGGGGGCAGATTTGGCCGTTTCTACGAAGGCGCGTTTACTAAAATTATTGATACTATCGGGATCTAATTGTCCTTCCGCTAGGAGAGTATCGGCACTATTAGCCAATTGAATCAGAGCATAAGCTTGACTTTTAGTGATTTCTCGCTGTTTTAACCAGTTTAAAAAGCCTGTACCGCGACTATCACCGCCTTGCTTCTCCCGGTCGCGAATAGCTCGCAAAATTCGCCCCCGCCAGATTTCCGTTTGCAAATCAAAGCGATCGCAGACTTTCCAAAAAGAATCCAGTTGCTGCTGAAAATCATGATCTTGGATGGTTTCATCTTCGGGATCCGGCAGTTGAAAGTTAAACTCTAGAGGCGTTTCAAAGGCATCAATGATCGCGGAGGTGTCGGAGGAGAACGTCGCAGCATCAACCATAGGATAGACTCGGCAGTTAATCAGGCATTTTATCTTAACTCGCTCAGGCAACCCCCGACAAGCCGATTAATCTTCAGCCACATATAGGGAAGTGGGGAAGTGGGGAAGTGGGAATTATGAATTAGGGATTGGGGGGACTCGGACTGGTGACAGGTGCGGGAGGTGTCGTCACCGGACTCGGACTGGTGACAGTTGCGGAAGGTGTCGTCCCGGTCGTGGGACTCGGACTGGTGACAGGTGCGGAAGGTGTCATCACTGGACTAGGATCGTTGACAGGTGCGGGAGAAATTGATGGATTGGAAGCGGGATGACGACCCAAGAATTGCCAAGTGATCGCAGCCAGCAAACCGAGAACACCGACGGCGATCGCTGCCACGACTAGGGGTGAAACCGTAGTGGGTGGGGGGGAAGAGGTAGGACTAGGAACCGAAGAAGACGCGGGGGGGGGAGTGGGTATTGCCGTTACCACTTCTTCCCCGGGGTCGGTGTCCCCGTTGTGATCAAAATCTTGGTCATTAAGATGGGGAATAATTCGTTCTTTGGCCTCAGCATAAATTAAAGGCCTGACAGTTTCAGCCGCAGGAACTACCCGACAATAAACTAGGGCGATGGTGGAGTTATCGTGACCGTTTTTCTGGTTAGCTAGTTGTAATAAACTTTCCCCCACTGCGGTTACAGTTTTCTCTCCTTGCAAAAGAGGCAGAATTTCACTGTCCCAGTATTGTTCTACCCGATCATAATCACTTAAACCATCGGAACAGAGGAGAAAAACACAATCTTGATCAACAATCAACCTCTGAACAGTGGGATGGAGATTAGTGGCGCTACCCATGCCCAAAGCTTGCACCAAAGCCCCCGCGTTGGGATACTGTATGGCATCACGATAGAGGAGATAGCCTAATTTCACTTCCCTGGAAGCGAGATCATCATCTACCGTCACTTGATGACAACCTTGGGGAGTAATCCAATAGATACGGGAATCCCCCACATGGGCTGCGTACATTTCCTCAGCATGGCCAAAAGCCATAACTAGAGTCGTACCCATGCGCCGGCGATCTTGTCTTGACTCCTGATCGTTGCGTTGACTGATCAGATCATTGGTGACACGAATCGCCTGTTCGAGGACAAGACTGTAACTATCGGGATAGATTTCAATATCACTGGTGGGACTGGGATTAATTTCCCTAGGCAGGGTTTCGATCGCCAATTGGGCAGCGATTTCGCCCCCTTCCTGACCGCCGATGCCATCACAGACAATCGCCAGGGGCTTGCCCTGAGCTTTGTCGAAGGGATTTTGACCATTAGACAGGGTGATGGCCTGATTAGCTGGGGGATAACAGGCATCCTCGTTATGTTCCCGCAGCGGACCGGTATCGGTGCAGGTGAAAATCTCATAGCTGCGTTCTTGACCCGCACCGTAGTGCTGTAGTGCATAATCGAGAATAGCGATCAGGGATTCTGGGCGATCGAGATCACCGGATTCTAGCTCTTGGGTCAGGGATGCGAGAAAATCTTGAATATTAGCGGCTGCCGTCGGTATTAGACCGGCCCAGAAAGCCCCTAAATTTCGTAAATTGGGAGCGGCAGCCTCGTCTTTGCTTAATTCTAGCAATTGCAGCAGCTGATTATTCACTCTCGTCAGAAAAGGGTTAAGCAGACTGGAAACCACAGCTTTTTTCTGGAGGGGATGCCAGAGTTTGGCCATTTGCCATAACCAGTGAATTTGTCTTAAATCGGAAGCTTGCGACCAAACCTCGTCCAGAGTGGGCAATAGTTCTGGATAAATTAATTCTCCCGTTTCATCGAGGGGAATAGTGCCGTATTCTAACAGCCAGATGTCCATATTTAAGCGTTCGTCGGGACTGGGAATATAGCCATAGACTTGGGGAATATGAAGATGGAATGGTAACAATTTTAGGTAGAGGGAGAGCCAGCTAGGAGGTTCTTCTGGCGATTGGGGTGCTTGAGCGGGTTTAGTATCAAGAACAATTTGTGGTTGTTTGACCAAATAACGATGATCAATTAGCTCGCCAACACGATAATAGCTTCTCACCCAATCACCCATCATCCATAAATAGCGCTTAACTAAAGGAGTACCGCATTTTTCACAGAATCTATTAGTGAGAGCGTTCGGGGATAGACAGGTTGGGTTTTGACATTGGAGGGTTATCACGGAATCCATGAAAACTGCTGACTCCTAAAGCGCGGTTAGTATAGGTTAATAAAATAGCGTGTTTTTACCCACGATGACTGCCAGTGTATTGCAGTGTTTCCCAAATTCTACCCTTTGTCGCTCGATTAGGAATAATTAATGCTGACAGTGCCATCTCTATAGGTATGTCTGGGGTGTGAGGTGTGGGGTGTGGGGAGAATAAATAAAATAATCTCCTGTCTCCTGTCTCCTGAATCCTGTCTCCTGACGACCAGCTCCTAAAAGTTTCTAAATATTTTTCCACATCAGCAAAGAGCGAGTTTGAAAGCCGAGATTTTGGTAGAGATTGAGAGCATTGTCGTTATTGATGAAGACCTGTAAACCGATGCGGGTTTGTCCGCGACTTTTTGCCCAATCCTTAGCTCGATCGATTAGTGCGCTGGCGATACCTTGGCGACGATGCTGGGGATCGACGTAAATTAGGAAAATATGACCATAGCGATCGCCTGTCACCTGATCGACGGCGCTCCCCATCCAGAGACAAGCGATCGCCGTTTGTTGTCCTTCGACGATCCACAGGGGAGTATCAAGGCCAAAAAACTGTCTGACTGTATCAGCTAGATGGGAGAGGTTTTTTTGTTCGGGAAAAAATTCTTGATAGCTGCGGGTGAGAAAATTAATGAGTAGATAGCGATCGCCCATTTTGCCCAGTCGCAGCCGATAATCTTCGGGAAGGTTAGCCATGCCAAGGATAAGAGAAAATTATGCCCAGGGATGGCTCGATCGGAGCGGGTGCCGCTAAATCTGCCGGCAAAAAAATCCGGATGCCAGTGGCAACCAGAGCAACTAAAAACACTAAGATAGTAAGGAACGGGGCGATATATTGCCGGAAAAAAGCCATAATTATTTGATCTCTAAACTGCTGTTCTTTCTATTTTAGGGATTGCCAGTGGAGATATCGGCAATTTTTTTCCTAAAAATTCGCCTAAAAAAAAGTGATCGGCATACCGATCACTACAAACCGACAACTAGACTATGACTAAACACCGATTAAATCTAACGAAGGTGCAAATAGGCCGCCTCTGCTTCTAATTGACGCACTAAAGCTTCATTTCCCTGCGCTCTAGCTACTTCCAGTCGGTGTTGCAAATTTCTGCGAAGTGTTTCTCTATGAGCGACGGTGGCCTGTGTTAGGACTTGCTGACGATTTTTGTTCATGATGGACAGACTTTTGAGCGACTTAACTTACCTTATATCTAAATCATAACATTCTCCTTGGTAAACTGTATCTTTAGTTACTGAATTTGGCGTTAAGATTTATTAAAGCCGTTGGCCATCCTAGGAACCAGTCAATGACGGAAAAGACACTAATAACCCTTACTAGCGATTTTGGACTACAGGACGGTTATGTGGGCATTATCAAGGGAGTAATCGCAGGAATTGCCCCCCATGCTCGCACGATCGATCTGAATCATCAAATTTCGCCCCAAGACCTCTACGCTGGTCGTTTTATCCTCCTGAATGCCTATCAATATTTTCCCCAAGGCACTATTCATCTGGCAGTTATAGATCCAGGGGTAGGAAGCAAAAGACGCGGGGTAGGGATTCGTTTTGCTGGTGGTTATTTAGTTGGTCCAGATAATGGTTTATTTAGTGGCATTTTAAGTCAATCTATCGCTATATCTGCCGTTAATCTCAATAATTCTTCCTATTGGCGCACCCCTAACCCTAGCACTACTTTTCACGGTCGTGATATTTTTGCTCCTGTGGCCGCTTATTTGGCCCGGGGAGTACCCCTAGAAATGTTAGGTGAGATTATTGATCCCGATAGCTTGCAACAATTAGCGATCGCTATTCCGCAAATCGAGGAAGATAAAATTAGGGGTCAAATTCAATATATTGACATTTTCGGCAATTTAATCAGTAATATTCCCGATTATCTCCTAGAGGGAAAAAATTGGTCAGTGCAGTTGGGTCCAAAAATTATCCCCACAAAAAACACCTACAGTGATGTTCCTTCGGGGGAAATAGTCGCTTTTATCGGTAGTCACGGGGGGTTAGAAGTTGCCGTCAATAGTGGCAGCGCCCAAAAGCAATTACACCTAAATATTGGCGATGCGATCGAGGTTACAATAGATAGGAGTCAGTGATCAAAACTGATAACTGATAACTGATAACTGATAACTGATAACTGATATAGCCTTTTAATCAATTTTCATACTAATATCTAACCAAGTAGAACGGGTAATCGGGGCGCTAGTAGAAATATAATCTACTCCTGTTTCGGCAACGTTGCGAATGCGATCGAGGGTAATATTTCCCGATGCTTCTATTTTGGTTTTACTATTAAAATTGCGGATCATCTCCACAGCAGTTTGCATCATCTCTAAATCCATATTATCTAACATAATGATCTCTACCTCCTGCTGTAGGGCCTGATTCACTTCTTCTAATTGGCTAGTTTCTACTTCAATTGTGAGAGGATAGGGCATATTTTGCCGTACACGACGCACTGCTTCCTCGATGCTGCCGGCTGCTTGAATATGATTATCTTTAATCATAATTGCATCATCTAACCCCAAACGATGGTTAATAGCGCCACCGATACCGGAGGCATATTTTTCTAAAATTCGCAATCCGGGGGTAGTTTTGCGAGTATCCACCAATCTTGTCGATAAATCGGCAATTTTCTCCACATATTTGCGAGTTTCACTAGCAATCCCACTCAAGCGCATGGCAAGATTTAAAGCGACTCTTTCCCCGATTAACAGCGCATCGAAGGAACCCTCTATCTCGGCAATAACTTTAGATTTGGGGCAGAATTCCCCCTCGGCAACGGTGGGGGTAAAGTGAATAGTGGGGTTAAGTAGTTGAAAAACTCGTTCAGCTACGGGTAAACCGGCAATAACTCCCGCTTCCTTGGCAATCCAAGTGGCTTGACCGATTTTAGCATGACCGAAGAAAATTGCTTGGGTGGTGCGATCGCCTCTACCGAGATCTTCTCGTAACCAGTTTTCTAACAAGGGATCAAGAACTAATAGGGGCGGTAACATAGAATTTATCGAAACAATCGGGACGTATTTATTTTAATTCTAGGAAGGTTTGACCTGTTTGTAAACTTTCTTTAATCGAAACTTATCCCTTCATAGATTAACTCGATCGCACAGTGAAAATCGATACTAGATAGAATAATTTCTTCCCCTTGACTATAAGCGCAGTAAAACCAAATTTTATCTT
Organism: Microcystis sp. M169S2; assembly: GCF_020245865.1. Classification (NCBI taxonomy): domain Bacteria; kingdom Bacillati; phylum Cyanobacteriota; class Cyanophyceae; order Chroococcales; family Microcystaceae; genus Microcystis; species Microcystis sp. M169S2. The sequence goes on along the minus strand of NZ_JADBUB010000092.1, from coordinate 13,791 downwards.
CACCGCGACGATAAACCTCAACACTGATCGATTCAGGATCGACTAAAACGTATTCTTGTAAACTAGGAATCTGACGATAATATTGTAACTTTTTAGTGCGATCATAGTTTCCTGTGCTGGGGGAAAGCACTTCAATAATCACTTGTGGATGTTGAATAAAATTACGAGATTCTCTATCCCTAGAATCGCAACTAATCACCAAATCGGGATAAAAATAACGACTATGATTAGCTTGGACTTTCGCATCAGATACATTGACTCGACAGCCTCGCGGACGGAGATGAGAATATAAAGTTCTGTAAAAATTTAGGGTAATATCATTATGAGGCAGACTACCCCCAGTCATGGCGATAATTTCCCCATCAATATATTCATGGCGACATTCCTGGGTAGCTTCCCATTCTAGATACTCTTCCGGGGTCATTTTTTCTGGGTATTGAGGTTGAGCGATCATTTTTCTTTTTCCTTGTCAACTAACTAAATTAATATCCCATTTCCTTTTTATGTTATACCATTTTCTCAGCCGAAGATTGAAGAATAGTCATAATTAAGCGGCGACTGATTACCCTAATGATAAGATGGAGAGAGAAAGCATTATTGTCGCAGGTCGCTAAGATGACGAAAACAGTTGCCGATATCATGACTCCCAATCCCATCACCGTCACCGCTAACACTTCTCTGTCCGAAGCAGTGAAGATTTTGGCCGAAAAGCGGTTTAGCGGTTTACCCGTGGTGGATGACAATATGCGACTGATTGGGGTTATCTCCGAAACTGACCTTATGTGGCAGGAAACGGGAGTAGAAGCTCCTCCTTACATTATGCTCCTCGACAGCGTCATCTATCTACAAAATCCTAGCCGTCACGAGAAATTACTCCATAAAGCTCTCGGTCAAACCGTGGGGGAAGTAATGACCGATAAACCGATTAGTATCACAGCTGATCGCCCTTTGAAAGAAGCGGCCTCGTTAATGTATGATCGTCATGTGCGTCGTTTACCGGTGATTGAGGAAGAAACCCACAAAGTAATTGGTATTGTCACTCGCGGCGATATCATTCGCGATATGGCAAAATCGGAAGCATAATGGCTTTTCTAGGGCAACAATTAACTAAAAGATCTTGAACAAATGAATCAATCTCAAGAAACGGTTACTTATTCCCTAGAAACTATCTTGATGCGAATTGAGGGAAAAATCGATTTAGCTGGGGCAATTGTGAAACCTTTTTTTCCCTCGATCCCCCCTTAAATCCCCCCTTATTAAGGGTCATATCTGACAATTTTTAACACCTATCTACTTAATCCCTCAATTCTTATTTCCCTGGCAATTTCTCTAAAAACTATCAGGATGAAGCGCCGTCAATTTCTCACTACTACTGCCCTAACTGCTGTTAGTTTTTCCCTAATTCCTAGAAAAGTTGTTAGTAATAATTTTCCTCTAATTAAACCGCCACATCTACAACCGGGGGATGGATTGGGTATTATTAGTCCGGCGGGGGCAACTTTTAAAGAAGATGATTTGAATATAGTCATTGAGGCTGTTAAAGCTTTAAAATTAGTCCCAAAAGTTGGTCAACACGCTTTAAATCGTTATGGTTATTTAGCTGGTAAAGATAGGGAGCGAGCATCGGATATAAATCGATTTTTTGCCGATGATAATATTGCCTTAATTTTACCAATTCGTGGCGGTTGGGGAAGCGCTCGTTTATTACCTTATCTTGACTACGATTTAATTCGTCGTCATCCTAAAATCATCTGTGGTTTTAGTGATATAACTTCTTTATTATTGGCTATTTATGCCAAAACTGGTTTAGTTACTTTCCATGCTCCCAATGGCTTTTCTAGTTGGCGCACTGCTCAAACTGAAAGCTTTCGACAAGTTTTATTTTCTGGGGAAAAGTTAACTTTTAGAAATGTTCCCGATCCCGATGATGCTAATCGTTTAATGCAGGTAAAAAATCGCATTCAAACTATTACTAAAGGTCAAGCCAAAGGTAAATTAATCGGCGGTAATTTAACCACTTTAGCATCAATAGTTGGTTCTCCCTATCTACCAGATTTTACCGGAGCCATCCTATTTTTAGAAGATATTGGTGAAGATGTTTATGAAATTGATCGCATGTTAAATCAATTAAAATTAGCGGGAATTTTCGATAATTTAGCTGGATTTATCTTCGGTCAATGTAGCAATTGTAGTGCCAATAGTGACTATGGTTCCTTGACGTTAGAAGAAGTGATCAGAGAATATATTCAACCTTTAAAAATTCCCGCTTGTTTAGGTTTAATGATCGGACATTTGGAAATTATTGAAACTATTCCCATCGGTATTGAGGTAGAATTTGATGCTAATCGGGGAACAATTACCATGTTAGAATCGGCGGTTAGTAAACCCTAAAAGCTGATTACTGATTACCGATAACTGAAAAAGCTAATTAGGGGCTGCTGAATAAATCTAAAAACCTTGTTGGATAAGGCTTTTAAACTTTTTTTTCCTCAAAAAGTGCCGACCATTGGAGGGATCGGGGGTAAAATTCCTGGACTTTTTCCCTGAACATTATACCATTTCTCTAAATGAAAACTACACATCGAATTTAAGTCACCCTTTTTAAGGGGGATTTAGGGGGATTAAACTTCTGTAGTCAGACTTTGGAGAATTGGTATTAGGTAACTGACTACCTCAAAATCGGTAAAACCCCACACCCCACACCCCACACCCCACACCCCACACCCTGCCCGCACGAAAAACTTTTTGCCGCAAACCCTAATTACTGTCGCGGTTGTACGGGGAAACCTTGACGCTGAAGCATTTCCGCCGCATCTTGGCCCGGTTGATAGTTGATACCGAGGGTAGAGGTGGCCGAATCTTCGATGATTTTGGGAGTGAGGAGAATAATCACCTCACTGCGATTATTCTGATTGGTCCGACTGCGGAATAAAGCCCCTAAAATGGGAATATCGCCTAAAATCGGCACTTTTGCCTCAGAACTTTGTTGTGTTTCTTGGATAATCCCGGAAAGAATTAAACTCTGTCCATCCCGCAGACGAACTAAACCAGAAGTTAATTCCCGACGAATCAGAGGGGTAAGGGTGTTACCAGAGTTGATACCACCACTGTTAAATTCAATTGGCGGACCGGGAGAAGCCACGGTAGGGCTAACGGAGAGGGAAATAAAGCCGTTATCATCCACCTGATCGACGTTTACCGCTAAAGTTAAGCCCGCATCAGCCAACACAGGAGTGATAGTCCGCACCCCACTGAGCGGATCCACTTCCGTCTGTACACTTTCTAAAACTTTCTGAGTTAGCTTAACGGTGGCCTGTTGACCTTCCTGCACTACCAGCGAGGGATCGGTGAGAATCTTGGCATTTCCTGTCTGAATTGACGCTTGCAGGGTCATCAAGAATTTTTGGGGATATTGGAATAGGGTCGGGGGTTCGTATTCATACTCTATTATTCCCGTCTCTGGGTCAATATTAATATCACTCAAACCGGGTTGAAAGGGGTTAACAGTGCGACCAAAACTAGGACGAGCATAGGGTGTTGTGCCACCTACAAAGTCATTCGGTCCCTGGTTGACACGGCCAAAGGGAGCGCCATTCTGAATGTCAAGAAAAGGTTGAATTTCTGTTGTCCCCGTACCCGATATGATATCGAAAATCGGCACAATTGGTTGTGCAAAAGCCCCTTGTCTGCCTACAGTCTGACTACTGGGTGGGTTTATATTACCAAAGTTCAGCACTGCCGCCCCGTTATCTTGAACGAAGAAACCATCGTTAAAACCGAAGGAAAAACTACTGTTAAAACGGTCTGTATTGAGCAGGTTAACATCGATAACTTTGACATTAACCACCACCTGACGGCGACGGGCATCTAGTTGGGTTAATAAAGAGGTGGCGATTTGGACTTGCCGGGGTTCGCCGATTAAATTGATAGAATTAAGGCGATCATCGGCGGCAATTCTTAAACCAGTTAAAAGTAGGGCAGCTTTTGAGCCTTCTGTTTTTTGGGGTTCCAGTGCCTCTAGGGTGGGAGGAGTATCCCGGCGGCCGATGACTCGTCCGGTGAGGGGATCGACGATATCCTCGGTTTGGGTAACTAAACGCTGGTATTCCGCCCCTTGGGTGGCGAGGAAAGTGGCGGCGGCGACAGCTTTAACTTGGTTGAGGCGCAGGGTGCGGCTAATCAAATTACGAGCGCCTTGAGGTAATTGCGCCCCGACAAAGATGGTTCTACCCTGACGGTTGGCCTGGAGTCCAGAAATTAACAAGACGGCGTTAAAAATGTTTTCCACCGATTCGTTAGTAAATTCTAAGGAAACTGTCTGAGAGGTGGCGTTAGCTTCTCCCTGGGCGCTGGTGAAAACGACGTTATAACCGGCAATGTTAGCAAGGGTCATTAAAACTTCTCTAGCGGAAGCTTCCCGCAGTAAAATGCGAGGTACAGTGATATTACGCTCGAATTTGACTTTTTCGGCACTAGCATCGACATTAGAGATGGCAATATCTCCCACCGGTGGGGCGATGGCCCGGGGTAGGGTGGGAGCGCCGGGGGCTTGAGGTATGCCTTGAATGATAATTTCGGGATTGGGGACAAGGGGCGCACTTTGAGCGAGCAGTTTTTCACTGGCTAAAATGCGATCGCTAATTTCCTTTTGTACAGCTGCGCTGGAAGGGACAAGCTGATTTGGCGATTTTTGTAAAGTTTCTTTACTAAACTCCTGCGAAAATTCAATTTTTGATGTATAGGATTTTAAATCTGAACCATGGAAGGAAATGGCGGTTTCAGCCAAGGCGCTCAGGGGAGCCATCAATAAAAACGAGGCAATTGGGGGGATAAACAGGGCATAACGGGACGGATTCACTTTAACTTCACTCCTCAACGATTACGGGATTCAACGGACAAAAAACGCAATACTCACACCAGATGGAAGACTATTATTGGGACGGACTAGCGGGGGGTTGACCCTCGGTGGGGGGTGGTGGTGCTAATTTCGCTAGTTCTTCGGCATTGAGAGGAATAATCACATCGAGAAGAAAGGTGGTAGTCACAGGTTTATCGCTTTGGGGAACGATAGTGGCTTTATTCTTGCCGGTACTAATCACTTTAATCGTCGATCCTTGCTTTTCCATCTGGGTATTGAGACTGTTCAGCAAAATGAGCGGCTGTAATCTTTCTAAATCCCGAATAACCTCTTGAGTTTTAGCATAGTTCCCTTCCATCTTGACGTTAAAAGTTTGACGTTTGAGCTTATTATTAACCTCACTACCGAGGGAACCATCGGAGACCACCACTGGTTCTGGTCCTTGGGGTTGAAAACTAACCAGCTTAACATCGCGAGACTTAAAGATATTACTAACATCTAAGAGAATAGTGCTTAAGTCCCTTTCTTTAGCAAAAAGCGAGAGAATTTTCTGTTTAATAGCTTTTTTTTGTTGTAACTGACTCTGGATTTTTTGGAATTCTGAAAATTCGAGACGGCTTTTTTGTTGATCTAGCAGTTGTTTTTTGTCGGCTGCATCGGTTTGCAGTTGCTGCAAGATATTATAAGCGGGCATCACCCAGTTAAAAAGCAGATAGAGGGAGCCAAGTAAACCTAGCATAGCGGCAGCGATGCCACTATTACGGGGAGTAAAAGTTATCCCGAAAGCGATAGGATACTCCTCAAATTCCTCTAATTTCAGCTTCTCAAATTCTTCGTTAAAGGTCATGGTTGAATGGCTCCTTGGTTTTTGAGAGTATTAATCCTGGTGATAACTCCGATCGCTCCATTCCGGGCAAGATTGGGCAGTTGTTGAGTGGTGGGAGTATCACTTAATTGGGCGGTGATCACAAATTGAACCACTTGGGGGAAAGTAATACTAATATTTGTGTACTGATTGTCCACCTCTACGGGTAAATCGGCCAGGGCAGCACTTTCGATCACCGTTTGCTTACCCTGTAAAAAAGGAGAAGCTTGTAGGGTTAAGAGATAATCATTGACTGCTTCGTAATTACTGGCAAAACCACTGATTTTTAAGCGAGTAGCTGGATTGGGTTGTCCTTGATTGGGGTTCGCGGGAACCTCCACCTGTTGCACACTATTTAACTGCACAGTAGGAGGAGTTTGTTGGCGAATTTCTTGGAGAATGGCTGACCAAGGCCTAATCTGATTGAATACACCCACCAGAGCTTTATTTTCTGCTTCTACCGCTTTTAGTTCCCCTCTGATGTCTTCTAGTTTTTTACTTTCGACTTGTACTTGACCTAATTCCCCGTCCAGTTGCTGAATTTTGGCCTGAGTTTCGCCAGTTTTCCAACCGACGGTTACACCGAGTAATCCCGTCAGTGCCAATAATCCGGCCCCCACTCCCCCACCGATGAACAGGGGTACTTGTTTACTCAGGTTAATAACGGTGGAAATCTCGAAGTTAGAGGTTGTTTGGACTGTTCGGTTAAGATGGCGATCTTTGAGAAAATTAACGTCAAGACTATACATAATTTTTATCTATACCTCCCGCAATCCTAAACCGAGAACTGTTCCTAAACCAGGTCTTTGGGTATTAGGAATCTCTTGATTGATATCTAAGTTCAGGGCTGCGATCGGATCGATGGGCATGGTAGGGATGCTAAGACGTTGAGTAAAATATTCATCTAGTTGTGCTAAACCGCCCCCGGGACCGGCTAAAAGTAACTGGACAATTTCCATTTCCAGTTCATCACTTTGGTTAAGATAGAAATTAATTGATCGCCGCAATTCATCGGTTAATTCCCCTAAAACCCGCATCAGTGCGGCAATCCCGGCGGTGGTAAAGGTTCTGGAAGCACTGGTATTGGTGCCAAGACTATCAAAGGCAGTGGTCGGGATTGTCATCCCCAAAAGAATCTCAGGACTGCGGGAACTGGGCAAATTCATCGCCCTGGAAATGGCATTTTGTAGCTGGGAAGTGCCGATGGGGACAGTGCGGGAAAATTGGGGAACGCCTTCCACCACGATGGCAATTTCCGTGTTATCAAATTCTATATCGACAATAACGGTAGCTTCATTGGAACTAAACTGTCGCAACTGATCGCGAATCGTCCGAATTAGGGCAAAACTATTAATTTCTAGCACATCTACCTGTAATCCTGCCCGTTGCAGGGTTTCCATATAGGCATCGGTGATCTCCCGACGAGTAGCTACCAGCAAAACCTGCACCTTTTCGATGCCGTCTTCATCCTGAAAGTAGCCCAGTTTTTGGTAGTCGATATCCACTTCCTCCCGCGGATAGGGAAGGTATAAATTAGCTTCATGATTTAAGACCAGATCGCGCAATTCCTCCTCGTCCAATTCCGAGGGAATAGGGATAATCCGGATAATTGACTCGCGCATGGGGACAGCAGTAGCGACTCGTTTTCTAGTAATTTTATTTTCCTTGAGGACTTCTTGGATTAATTCCGCTAAAGCGACGGGATCGACGATTTTTCCCTCCTCAAAGATGCCTTCTGGGATATCCGACGAACAATATTTAACTAATTTATAATTTTGTTTCTGTTTGGCGATCTGAGCCACGTTAAGGCGCTCTGGGGTAATCTCTAACCCAATACCTTGAGTTTTTTTTGTCAATAGCTTCTTAAAAAAACTTACCATAGATTTTCTGGGGCAGCTCTAAGGGAATTGGTGATCAACAAAGCCAATAATCTTGATCTTTTCACCTGATTTTATCTAGTATCGCTCAAGGCAGTAAATCGGTCTATAAACGATCCTAACTGGGTAAATTACCCAGAACAGCTGAAAATCGAGGGGGAGAGAAGCTATTTCTGCACTAATATTAACCTGATTATCTGTGTTCAGAGCGAGGTTAATCTTGACTGGGTGAGGGGAGAGGAAGCACCTATTGATGATGATATTGTAATCAATTTTGGTGAAAGAACCAAGTCCAAGCTAAAAATTGGCCATTACCCCCCCTTTTTTTTCTGCTCCACTAGATCAAGTCAGCTTTCCCTAGTTAGAGTACCCAAATAGATCGAGAAAAATTCAAATTTTCTCGACACTATTTTTTCTTGACTCCTAGAAATAGGCGATCAAAGGCTTCTGACGGGCGTGATTTTCGCGTATAATTAGGAGTTTGCACAGTGACAAAAGAAGTTCAAGGAGCGAGTTCGATGGCACGAATGTACTATGATGAGGATGCCAATTTAGATTTATTAGCGGGAAAAACGATCGCTATTATTGGTTATGGTTCCCAGGGTCATGCCCACGCATTAAATCTCAAGGATAGCGGCGTTAATGTGATTGTTGGTCTATATCCCGGCAGTAAATCGGCAATCAAAGCCAAAGAAGCCGGTATTCCGGTTTATGATGTGGCCGAAGCCGCTAAAATTGCCGACTGGATCATGATCCTCTTACCAGATGAAGTGCAGAAAACGATTTATATCAACGAAATTGCTCCGAATTTAAGCGAAGGCAAGGTGTTATCTTTTGCCCACGGCTTTAATATTCATTTCGGCCAAGTGGTTCCCCCAGATAATGTCGATGTGGTGATGGTCGCCCCCAAAGGACCGGGCCATCTCGTCCGTCGCACCTACGAACAAGGTCAAGGAGTCCCCTGTTTATTCGCCGTCTATCAAGATGCTACCGGCCAAGCACGTGATCGGGCAATGGCCTACGCTAAAGGTATCGGTGGCACTCGGGCCGGGGTTTTGGAAACCACTTTCCGCGAGGAAACAGAAACCGACCTTTTTGGCGAACAGGCAGTATTATGCGGCGGATTAAGTGCTTTAATTAAAGCTGGCTTTGAAACCCTCGTGGAAGCTGGTTATCAGCCCGAATTAGCCTATTTTGAGTGTTTACACGAGGTAAAACTGATCGTCGATCTGATCGTCGAGGGCGGTTTAGCCAAAATGCGCGATAGTATTTCCAATACAGCCGAGTACGGTGACTATACTCGTGGTCCGCGGGTGGTGACGGAAGCGACTAAGGCCGAAATGCGGAAAATCCTCCGGGAAATTCAATCGGGACAATTCGCCAGAGAGTTTGTCCTCGAAAATCAAGCTGGTAAACCTGGTTTCACCGCTATGCGTCGTCAAGAAGCAGAACATTCGATCGAAGAGGTCGGTCAGGATCTGCGGGCGATGATGAGTTGGCTAAAACGCTAGTTCGCTTTTTTTCGCTGTCGGGTTGGACGCAACGCAGGAATTCTTCCCGTTGAGTCCGCCCCTACACCCCACACCCGTTCGGCTGAGCTCACGGCCGAAGCCCACACCCCACACCCTGTCCCCAGGAAAAACTTTTTCAGCAGCTCCTACCTAGTAGATCGCCTCTCGTGACTTGACCAGACCGATCGCCCGTAAACCGGCAATGACACCACAACCGATCACCATACCGACGAGGGAACGAATCAGATTTTCTATGGGAACGATCCCAATTAAAGCGATCCAGACTTCTTCAGGCCAGTTAAAAATCGAGTAGGTAATGGCGACGGCCCCCAAATGGGAGAGGCCGCTGGCGGTCCAAGTACCGCCAAAAATTCCCGCTGCTACTAGGACAAAATTACTACCTTTGATCCAATGGGTAAACAGAGTCCGGGTTGGTAGGATAAATAATACCAAAGCCGACCAATCGACGAAAGCCCCGGCAATAAAGACTCGTGGCGAAATACCGTTCAGTCCGATCGCCCGGTTAGCGTAGATAAACAGGGGAATCAGAAAAATTAACGTCAATCCTAACCACCAATAACGGCGTTTTTTGCCTAAAACCATCGTTCCCGCGACAAAACTGGCTATAATTGCCCCAAAGACCGAAATAGCGGGAATTCCTGCCGTGTAGGGGGCAAGGAAAGCCCCAATTAAGGACCCAATGCCACTAGCGATCGCCCCAGAGATCGGGCCGAGTAACCAACCCAAAAGGGGAAAAACCGCTTGACTGAGGGGCATACTACCGCCGGAAGCGAGGACAATGGAGAAAGGAATAAAAGAAAGGGTAGTGACAATGGCCGCTAAGACGACAATATAGGCGATCGGCGCACCATCAATAGCGGCACTACTGACAGCTTCTACTTTGCGTTCTTCCCCTTCGGGGATAATATCTAGGGTCATAGATGAAAGGGTAATTCTAACTTTTCTATCATCCTCTGGTTTTATCCGCTTCGGGCAGTTATTGACCAACGTTATAGCAGCGGATTTGAGCAAGCGGAAAGGAGGCGTTCGGCGCATCCCCGCCAGTGTACGCTTCTGTGGGGACTTCCTCTGCCATATTTTCCTTGGCCAAGAATCTTAATGATATTTTAAGATTTTTTAAAAAACTGTCCTTGGCCGAGATGAACGTATATTCTATAGGGGAGCGAGTATAAGTTATTATTCCCGTTCGATCGCCCCCAATTCTCTGGAGATCAGCACCCATGCTTACTTTGCTCCGTTCTCTGCTATTTTCCACCCTATTAAGTTTTGTTGCTCCCGTCCTCTTAGTGGGTTCAATTTTAACTGCTTTATTGGCCACCAGTCACGTCCCCGGCTTTACTTGGGTTTGTCAGGCGGGTTTTAGCCAAATCCTGCAATTTTTAACCATTTTCGGTGACGGTTATCCCCTACAAGGAATGTTAACCATCGCTGTTACTTTTGCTTTTGTTGGCAGTTTATTCGATTTATTTAACTTCTACGTCTATCAAACCAATCGGGGACAGTAACAGACAAAGGGTGATAGGCACTGTCTAGAATGGGAATGAGGTTTTTATGGGATCGAATCGTCTATGCGCCCTATTTTCTACCGTTTTTGGCTATTAACAATAATTTCTCTGCTGCTCAGCCTGAGCATCGGGATTATCAATCCCCAATCCAGTTTCGCGCTCTCGTGGATGGATTTACTTTTTCGGGGTGTGCAAGTTATTCAACTCTCCACTATTTCTCCTCAGCAGGAAGTCGCCATCGGTAGGCAGATTAATCAAGGTTTATTAGAATCAGGTAAGGTGAAACTGTCCAAAGATGCCAGAATTAACCAATATGTCCAGGAAATCGGGCAGCGATTAGCCACAACTAGCGATCGCCCTGACCTTCCCTACACTTTTCAAGTGGTGCGCGACAATAGCATTAACGCCTTCGCAACTATGGGTGGATTTGTCTATTTACACACGGGATTGATTAAAACTGCTGATAATGAGGCGGAATTAGCCAGTGTTATTGCCCATGAAATCGGCCATATCGTCGGTCGTCATTCTATCACCCAATTACGCAATACTGCCCTCGCCCAAGGACTTCTCAGTGCGGCGGGATTAGAGACAAAAACTTGGGTACAATTGGGGGTTAATCTCGCCTACAGTTTGCCAAACAGTCGCAAGGATGAATTAGAAGCGGACCGACTGGGTTTAAAAAATTTGGCCAAGGCTGGTTATGAACCCACGGCGATGATCTCCTTTATGCAAAAATTAGCACAACAGGGGGGTTCCACCCCGACAATTCTCAGCACCCATCCAGCTACAAATGATCGCATTGTGGCACTGCAAAAACAGCTTGATTCGGTTAATAACTAGGGTTTGCTGAATAAAATCTAAAAACCTTATCCAACAAGGTTTTTAGACTTTTTTTCCCTCAAAAAGTACCGACCATTGCAGTGATTGGGGGGGAAATTCAGGTACTTTTTCCCTGAAAATTAGGTAATTGACCCCGGCGGTTCGACAGGCTCACCGTCCACTCGACTGAGCTCGCCGAACGTCCTCAAAATCAGTAAAACCCTACAATATTAGGCTAAACTAAATTATCAGATCGAAGACTACTTTAACGAAGGAATTCTTGATTTTGAGGCTATCTTAGCTGACTTTAAGCCTTTATTCTCCACTCGCTTCGATAATTTTGCCACTCAGAGGATTAAGTATCGCTTAATTGATCGCATCCGTCAGATTAGTCAAGCATTCGGCCATAATACTTGGAGCCTACTACTTAATTCTACTGGAGCGCGTCTCACCCAAGCTCTCCAGGCGAGGGGATTAGTGGGAGAAACTCTCGAAAATTACCTTTTAGCTTGGGATTACTATAAAGAAATTTATGCCCAGGCAAAAATAAAAACCGATGGTAAAATTCAGGAACCTAGTCCAGAAATCTGGACAAAAATCGTCGCTGCCTATAATTCGGATAGCCACTCCACCATCAAAATCAATTCTGCGACAATTACCCGATGGTTAAAGGATGCAGGACAAGCTATTTTTGATTATTTATTTCCCCAAGGAAAAACAATTTCCCTACAGCAACCTTTAGGAGATGGGGAAAGTAGCACGAGGGAGGAAATGATCGAAGATACTCTCCATGATACCCCTTGGCAGCAATTAGAAGCGGCGGAAAATTTTCGCGAGTCGCAACAAAATGGCCGATTCAAGTCTGAATTGCATCACTATCTGATCTACTTTTATAGAATAAGCTAAGACGCATTTAAACCGCTTATTCTTAGATTAGCTGAACCTCCCCCAATCCCTTTACTGTTGCCTTTTGCCTCTTGCCTTTTGCCTCGTCTCAACAAGCAATTTAAATTACGAACAGCTTACCTCATTGGCGGTCTGATAGTCAAGACATTTTCGAGGACGATTGTTAATCAAGTTTATGGCTCTTTCTACCTGCTCTGGCTTAACCATTTTGATATTCGTTCCCTTGAGAAAAAATTGTCTTAACAGTCTATTGGTATGCTCGTTTAATCCCCTCTCCCAAGAATGATAAGGAGTAGCAAAATAAAAATCTGCTCCTAGTTTCTGAATCAACTCTTGATGTCCACAAAATTCTTTGCCGTTGTCACAAGTAAAGGTTTTTCGGTAATGATTCGGTAGTAGTGGCGTAGCTCTCTTGCTTACCTGGTGTGAATTGTGTAAAATATTTATTAATAAAAATAATTGGAACCCGATCAGTCTTTAAACCTCTAGCTTGATCATGACTTTTCTGATAAATATCTTTTTCTGGCGCCTGTCTGGCTTACTCAAATATCAGTCTAGCACCGAACAAAATACCCCCCCTAGTTCACCTCTATTCTCCTGTCCTAATTGTGGTTCTCACCATACTATCAAGAATGGTTCTATTCATAATGGAAAACCCAAATTTTAATGTAAAGAATGTGGTCAACCGTTTGTAATTAATCTCACTAATAAAACCGTCTCTGACGAAACCAAACAATTAATTGATCAACTCTTGCTCGAACAAATTTTCTTGCGAGAAATTGCTAGAGTAACAGTGGTAAGTTGGTCATGTTTACAAAATTATGTCAACGTCTCGACTTCGCGGTTCGGCTGAGCTCACCGTCGAAGCCTCGACGTTGACCCGTTCGGCTGAGCTCACGGCCGAAGCCTGAGAGAAGCCGAAGGGTGATCTTTTGTTTTTTCTAAAACGATAAAGGTTTATATTTGGCGGTTAATTGATAGAGAAATAAGGAAAATTATTGTTTGTTATTTAGGAGATAGGAGTCGTCAATCAGCCAAAAAACTTTGGGGCCAGTTTACCAGGTGTTTACCGACAATGCGCTGTTACTTACACAGACTTTTGGGAGTCCTATAAGACAGTAATTCCCAGTAAACGTCATCGACCAGTCGGGAAAGAAACTGGTCAAACTAATCCTATTGAAAGATTAAATAATACCTTTAGACAAAAGATTTCTCTGCTGGTGAGAGAGAGTCTATCTTTCTCTAAAAAAATCGAGAATCACGTTGGGGAACCCTTTGGTATTTTATCATAGAACTCTTGCAAATTAATTATATGTTATAATAATGGGTTAACTAATTTTCCCCAAAAAATTAGTTAATCAGTACATTTGTCCTGAATGAAAACTTGAAGTTTAACTTTTAACTCAAAACTCTTTAGAGCTGCTTTAAT